>JAYVVU010000105.1:0-2200 GCA_043786755.1 Actinomycetota bacterium | reverse complement strand
GCCCCGAAATGCCACCCCATGAGGCCAAACAGAAGCGCCGTTGACACCTCAAGAACGAGGGGTTCGATGCCGATACTCATACGACAGCGTCGGCACTTACCGCGCAAGACAATCCAACTCAATACAGGTACCAAATCGAGGGGACCAAGGTCGAGGCCGCAGTTCCCACATACCGATCCGGGGTGCACAACCGACTTGCCGTTTGGCACGCGGTCAACCACCACGGTGAGGAAAGAACCCAGGAGTAGCCCGATGAGGGCACAGGCAGCAGTTGTCATACGCGAAACATCCGTCTCGAACGAGCGGAGCCAACGGAGGCTAGTCGCATGTTGAATCCAGACCCGACATTGATCACGCTGTTACAGGCAACTGTGAACGCGGGCGCGAGCGACTTGCACCTCACGGCTGGGCGTCCGCCGACGGCGCGCCGCGACGGCGTGCTGGTTCCATTCGAGGGCGTGCCGCTGCTGTTGCCGGCGGACACAGAGCGCATCGTCATGTCGTTGCTCAACGAAGCGCAGCGCGACGAGTTCCTTGAGAACTCACAGGTCGACTTCTCGTTCGGAATCGAATCAATCGGACGCTTTCGTGCCAACGCCTACAAGCAGCGCAACAGTTGCGCGCTGGCACTGCGCGTCATTCCGTTCCGCGTGCGGTCGCTCGACGAGCTCGGCGCACCGTGGGCCGCAACCGAACTGCTTCAGCGTCCGTTCGGACTCGTACTCGTCGTTGGTCCAACCGGCTCGGGTAAGAGCACGACACTCGCCGCGATGATCGATAACATCAACGCAACTCGCCCGGTTCACATCCTCACTATTGAGGACCCGATCGAGTACCTCCACCAGCACAAAGTGGCCATGGTGAACCAACGCGAGGTCGGCACCGATGTTGTTTCATTCACTGAGGGTCTGCGCAGTGCACTGCGCGAGGACCCCGATGTCATCTTGCTCGGCGAAATGCGCGACCTCGACTCGATCGCGATCACGCTGACGCTCGCCGAAACTGGTCACCTTGTCTTCGCAACGTTGCACACTAACGACGCATCCCAAGCGCTCGACCGTATTGTTGACGTGTTCCCCGCCGAGCGCCGCGACCAGATTCAGATCATGCTCGCCGGTTCGCTGCAAGGCGTGATCAGCCAGCGCTTGCTGCCGGCCGAAGGTGGTGGCCGCGTGGCCGCCTACGAAGTACTGATGGCTAACGACGCGGTGCGCAACCTGTTGCGTGAAGGCAAGACACGTCAGCTCCGCAACACGATGATCTCGGGTCAGCAAGAAGGCATGCAGACAATGGAGATGGACCTGGCCCGCTTGGTGTCGAGTGGAATTCTAACGTTCGAAACGGCCGCCGAGATCAGTCAGTATCCGAAGGAAATTCTCGCCCAAGCAGCGACCATGCGTTCGCAATTGCAGGCGCAAGCCACGCTCGACGCCGGTCAGCAAGCAACCACCGGCTCTGGCACCTACGTGAACGCATAAGCAAGTGGCTGCCGCGAAGCTCCCGTACAAGATGCTCGGCGGCATTGTGCCATGCCCGGGCGGCTGGTTGATCGTGCCGGCGCGGCTCGCTGGCGTCACAGTCGTCGCCGACGATCCAGTGGTCCTGCCGACCTTGCTCGACGTACTCGAGTACAAGCCGAAGTTCGATGCCGCGGCGATCTTCTGCCCCACCGGCTTCAACGAGCGACCGAGCGCGCCGTATCGAACGTGCGACCGAGAAGCTCAGGCGCTCATCGGCTGGCCACGATCGATCGCCGTACTCCCAACGCCCTCACGAGCTGCGTTGCAAGCCGAGACACGAACCGAGGCGCTAGATCTCGAGCCATGGCTGACTCGCGACGACTTTCGCCGCTTCCGCTGGCTCAAGGAAGCCAACCGCGAGTTCCAGCCATTTCACCAGCGCACCTTCTTTGCAGCGCACCCCGACCTGACGTTCGCACAACTCAACAACGACGTCCCACTGCTCTCCTCGCCATATCAACAAGACGGCATGCTCGAGCGCATCGCACTCATTCGCGACAAGTTGCCGGGGCTGGAACAGATCGCCAGCCGCACGCCACCACACGGGGCGGGACAGTTCCACTTGATCCAAGCGCTCGGGCTGCTGTGGACTGCGCGTCGCATTGCTGGGCGCGCCATGCAACGATTGCCGCTCGATCCCGACTGGGATTCCTCCGGCATGCGCATGGAACTCGTCCGCT
>JAYVVU010000104.1:0-2201 GCA_043786755.1 Actinomycetota bacterium | reverse complement strand
GGATGCACACTCGCCAATCACCGAGCTCATCGCGGAAACGCTCGACCACAATCGTGCGGTCGTCGGGCACGGCACCCGTCGCCTTCATTTGTTCGGCGAGATACAGCAGCACGTTCTGCGCGGCGAGCGCGTCGAGCGAATAGTCGGCCATCAACTGTGCATGGGCCGACTTCTCCGGTAGCGCGCGCGTTTCGCGTTGGAACGCGCCTAGCGCCCGACCGAGTTCCAATGGACGGCCCGGACGGTCGCCGTGCCAGAACGGCATCTTGCCTGGCTCGCCCGGCGCTGGCGAGACGACGACTCGATCGAAGGTGATGTCTTCGATGCGCCACGTGCTGGCGCCGAGCAGGAAGGTCTCGCCAGGTCGACTCTCGTACACCATCTCTTCATCGAGCTCGCCGACCCGCGTGCCATTGGGCAGGAACACTCCGAACAGCCCGCGGTCGGCAATCGTTCCACCATTCGCAATCGCGAGTCGCTTGGCGCCCTCGCGCGCTCGCAGTGTGCCCGCGACACGATCCCAGACGAGCCGCGGTCGCAGCTCGCTGAACTCGTCGCTGGGGTAACGACCCGACAACAGATCGAGCACGTTCGCCAACAGATCGTCGCTGAGTTCGGCGAAGCAGGCGGCACCGCGCACCATCGCCCCCAACTCGGCGACCGTGCAATCGATGTGCATGCTGACGTGCGCCACGATCTGCTGCGCCAGCACATCGAGTGGGTTGCGTAAGAAGCGGCTGGATTCGATCAGTCCTTCGCGCATGCGCCGCGCAACGACCGCGGCTTCCAACAGATCGCCGCGGTGCTTGGGATACAGGATGCCTTTGCTCGGCTCGCCGACACTGTGCCCGGCGCGGCCGATGCGTTGCAGACCACGCGATACGGCGCCTGGCGATTCCACCTGGATGACGAGGTCGACGGCACCCATGTCGATGCCGAGTTCGAGACTGCTGGTCGCGACGATCGCGCGCAACTCGCCGCGCTTGAGTTGGTCTTCGATGACGACGCGTTGCTCGCGCGCGAGCGAGCCATGGTGTGCCTTGACGAGATCGGTTCCGTCTCCGGTGTCGTGTAATTCGTTCAAGCGCGCGGCGAGACGTTCGGTCTGGCGGCGACCGTTGCAGAACACGATCGTGCTGCGATGCGCGAGCACCTGCTGCAGGATCGACGGATAGATGCTTGGCCAGATGCTGCTGTCTTCGCCCAACTCGCCCATGTCGTCGACGGGTACCACAACCTCGACTTGCAGCGGTTTGCGGATGCCGGCATCGATGATCGCGACCGGGCGTCGCGAACCGTCGGCCGCGTGTCCGCCAAGGAAGTGCGCAATTTCCTCCAGGGGTCGCTGCGTGGCGCTCAGACCGAGTCGCTGCGGCGGACGATTGGTAATCGCTTCCAGTCGTTCGAGGCTGAGCATCAGGTGCGCGCCGCGCTTAGTTGTCGCCATCGCGTGGATCTCGTCGATGATCACGGTGTCGACGTTGACCAGCGTGCTGCGCACCTCGCTGGTGAGCATCAGGTACAAGCTCTCTGGCGTTGTGATCAGCAAGTCGACCGGTCGGCGCGCCAGCGCCTGACGATCGCGCGCGCTTGTATCGCCGGTACGCATCGCGACGGTTGGTTCATTGAAGGGCACGCCGAGCCGCTCGGCCGCGAGGCGGATACCCATCAGCGGTGAGCGCAGGTTCTTCTCGACGTCGAACGCGAGCGCGCGCAGAGGCGAGATGTACAGCACCCGGGTGCGCGCCTTCGGATCGACAGGCGCCGCGGCCGCGTCGGGCGTTACTAAGCGATCGATGCTGCTGAGAAACGCAGTCAGCGTTTTGCCACTGCCGGTCGGAGCGCAAACCAGCGTGTGTTGCCCGCTGTTGATCGCCGGCCAACCTTGCACCTGCGCCGGGGTTGGTTCGGGAAACGAGGCGCTAAACCACGCACGCACAGCGGGCGAAAAGCCCTGCAGTACGGGGTGGTCGGACCCTGAACTCAACGGCATGCCCGGGAGGCTACGCCAGGGGTGTGCCGACGATCTCCAGCGATTGCAGTGTTTCAGCGATTACGGCTGCCTCCTGCCGCTCAGCAACTTCCCTGGCCACGGTCACTAGGCACTAACGCCAAGAGGTCCAGCGACAAGATGTGTTGCACCGCGCGCAACGATTGTTGTCGCTGACCTAACCACCGAGCTCACCACAGCATTGGGTCGT
>JAYVVU010000103.1:0-2207 GCA_043786755.1 Actinomycetota bacterium | reverse complement strand
CCAAGCGATCGAGTTCGTCGAAACTGTCGACCACGATGTGGCGCACACCCTCGACGATTGCCATGCGCAGTTCGTCGACGCTCTTGTTGTTGCCGTGCATCACCAGCGAACTCGCGGGGACACCCGCGCGCAGCGCGACGAACATCTCGCCGCCGCTAGCGACATCGAGCAACATGCCTTCTTCGTATGCGAGGCGCGCCATCGCGGTACACAAGAACGCCTTCGTTGCATACACGGCATTGCCGAGACCAAACGTGGCGACTGCCTCGCGGCAACGTGCTCGGAGATGGGCTTCGTCGTAGATAAACAGTGGCGTGCCGTATTCAGCCGCGAGTTGGCCGACGTCGCAACCCCCGACGGTCAACGACCCATCGCCGTGGACGCTGGCGGTGTCGGGCAGCAAACTGAGCGGAAGCCGGCTCACATTCGCTCCGGCGCCTCGATACCAAGCAACGCCAAACCCTGATGCAGCGTGCGCGCCGTGATGTCGCACAGCGCAAGGCGACTGTCGCGCGTCGCTTCGTAGCCTTCCTTCAACACCGGGCAGGCCTCGTAGAACGACGTGAACGCCTGCGCCAACTCGAAGAGATACGTGCACAGTCGGTGCGGGCTGAACTTGTCGAGCGTGTCGTGCACCGTGCTGTCGAACTGCAGCAACGTCAGCGCCAGCACCTTCTCCTGCGGTTCCGCAAGGTTGGGTACCACGCCGCGAACCAAGGCACGGTCGACTTGCGCGCGGCGGAAGATGCTGCAGATACGGGCGTGCGCGTATTGGAGATAAGGAGCGGTGTTGCCGTCGAATGACAGCATGCGCTCCCAATCGAAGACGTAGTCCTTGATGCGATCCGTGCTGAGGTCGGCGTACTTGACGGCGCCGATACCAACCATGCGACCCACCTCGGCTTGTTCCGCCGCTGACATGTCGGGGTTCTTGTCGCGAACGGCCGCGGTTGCGCGCTCGACACCCTCGTCGAGCAGGTCGCTGAGCTTGACCGATTCCCCTTTACGACTCTTCAACATCTTGCGGTCATCGCCAAGCACGTTGCCGAACGCAACGTGAACGGCCTCGACGGGAGGGGCCAGCCAGCCAGCCATCGCGGCGACCGCGAACACCATATTGAGGTGATGTGCCTGCGGCGAGCCAACGACGTAGAGCAATAGGTCTGCATGCACGCGTTCGACGCGATCGATGATGCACGCCAGATCGGTGGCCGCATAACCGAACCCGCCGACGCTGTTGCGCACAATCAACGGCAACGGTTCGCCCTCGCGGTTGATGAAGCCCTCGGGGAAAACCACTTCCGCACCCTGGCTATGCACCAGCAACCCCTGCTCGTGCAGTCGCGCGACAACCTGCGGCAGCATGTCGTTGTAGGCGCTCTCGCCCATCAAGTCGTCGTCGCTCAGCAGGACGCCGAGACGGGCGTACACCTCGTTGAAGTAGCGCGTGCTTTCATCGACCAGCAAACGCCACAACCGCAGTGTCTCTGCGTCGCCATTCTGCAGTTCGACCACACGTTGCCGCGACCGTTCTTTGAACTCCTCATTGGCCTCAAACTTGGAGCCGGCTTCGCGGTAGAACGTGTTGAGATCGCCGACTGATAGCTCGTGGGCTGCTTCCGTTTCACCGATGTCGAGCAGATGCTCGATCAACATGCCGAACGGCCGCCCCCAGTCGCCGATGTGATTCTCGAGGATCGCCCGATGGCCGACGAAACGAAGCAGCCGCACCAAGCTGTCGCCGATCATTGTGGTGCGCAGGTGACCAACGTGCATTTCCTTCGCGACGTTCGGATGCGAGTAGTCGATAACAACCGTGCGCGCGTGTGCGACCGATCGCACACCGAGCCGCGGATCGGCGGCGGCTTCCGCTAGCTGCGCCGCAAGAAACTCGGGCTTGAAAGTGAGGTTGATGAAACCTGGGCCGGCAACCTCCACCGTGCTGCAAGCCTCGGCGAGTAATCCAGTCGCAACTGCGGCCGCGGCCACGTCGCGCGGACTCTTGCCCGTTTGCTTTGCCAACGCAAGCGCGCCGTTCGCTTGCGCATCAGCGCGATCGCTGGGGCGCACAACAGGGTCGATGCTTTCGGCAGGCAGCCCAGTCGCCTGCGCGAAGGCAGCGCGCAATGTCGCAGCAATCGTGAACAGCGGATCAGCCATGGTCTCGCGATGGTACCGGGGTGCGCGATCAGCGGCTCAGCTATTAG
>JAYVVU010000102.1:0-11901 GCA_043786755.1 Actinomycetota bacterium | reverse complement strand
CCGAGTTCGTGGCCGTGCAGTGGCAAACCGGCTTCGAGGCGCAGTGTGTCGCGCGCGCCTAGGCCGGCGGGCATGACGCCACTCGCAACGATTGCGTCCCAAAGGTCGGCGGCGGCAGCGATGGGTACCGCGATCTCGACACCAACCTCACCTGTGTATCCAGTACCGGCGACGACGCAGGGCACACTCCCCCACGCCAACTCCTCGACCCGAAAGCGACCGACCGCGGCGGCAGCGGGGAACACGGTTGCGAGGCGCTCCTTTGCCTTCGGACCCTGCACAGCGAGCACTGCACGACTGCGTGTCGTTTCCTTGCCGCCAATCGCAGCACGTACGCCGTCGGTGTTGGATGCGTTAGGCATGACGTCGAACACGTCGTCGCGCAACCACCACACAATGATGTCGTCGAGCACCGACGCATCCGACTCGTCGAGCAGATGTGTGTACTGCGCGCGACCGGGCGTGACCTTATTGAGATCGTTCGTGAACGCGCGCTGCAACATGTCGAGCGAATCGGGACCAGATACGCGAACGGTGCCAAGGTGAGACACATCGAACACGACGGCGTCGTTACGACACGCAAGGTGTTCTTCGATCGTGCCGCCTGGATACGCGACCGGCATTTCCCAGCCACCGAACGGCACCATCTTGGCGCCAAGCTGACGGTGCTGTGCATCGAGCGGACTGAGCTCGAAGATCGACATCACACTGCTCGTGCGTCGGCGTCGCGCGTGCCGACGGCGTCGGGCTTGGCGAGCAACACCAATTCGTTGTCGAGCTCGAGCTTGACGCCACCGATGGCGAGCACGTTGAGAACGCCTTGGCCGCCGCGGCGCACGATGTCGATCAGTTCCTCACCGTCGCACAACAACACGTCGTTACCGCTGATGACAAGCGTCGCGGCAGCGATGTCGGTGTCGGTCTGCTGGCGGAGATAGGTGAACGCCTTGCGCACTGACTCCAGCTTGATGCCAGCGTCGAGCAGGCTCTTGATGACGCGCAACTCGAGCAGATCGCGATAGCTGTACAGCCGGCGACTGCCGCTGCCGGCCGCGTCGCACAGCGATGGCCGAATCAGATCCGTGCGTGCCCAATAGTCGAGCTGGCGGTACGAAATACCCACCACACTCGCCGTCTTGCTGCCGCTAAAGCCGTTCTCGATCGTCATTGCTTGCCCCTTGCCGCCGTTGTTGAATTCCCGCACTGGCCACATTTGCTTGGTCTGAACGCATGACACGCTGGTAACTACGCCCGTGTAATAGGCATGCCATCGTAGGTCTGTTGGCGGCTTCCGTCAAGCACTCTTCGCGCGAGGACTCGCGCGGACCGCGCGTGGCTCAGCTGGCGAAATCGTCGGGGCTGATGTCGTCGAGGAAGTCGCGGAACTCGTCGAGAATCGCTTCCTCATCGTCGCCCTCATCAACAATCGCCGGTTCGACGGCGGCCTCATCGAGCAGTGCTTCCTCGGCGAAGATCGGCGTGCCGGTGCGCACCGCGAGCGCAATAGCGTCGCTCGGCCGACACGAGACAACTGCCTCACCGGCAGCCGTGCGTAGGTGCAGTTCGGCGAAGAATGTGTGCTCGCGCACCTCAGTGATCACAACGCGCTCGAGGGCGGCGCCGAGTGTCTGCAGCATCGTGACCATGAGATCGTGGGTCAGCGGCCTCGGTGGAGCGATCCCCTCCATCGCACTGTGGATCGCCGACGCCTCAGGACCGCCGATGAGAATTGGCAGCACGCGGGCGGCCTCGGGCCGATCTTCACGCAGCATCACGACCGGAGTGTTGGCGGGCAGTTCGACGCGTACTCCGAGAAGCTCCAAGCGGATCACGTCGGTGATCGTATCCGGCCGACGGACAATCAGGTTTCGCGCCCGGGGTTGACTCCGGGTCGAGTGCGGGTCGATTCAGGGATCGAGGTGGTGCTGCAACGCGGCAGCCAAAATCGCAGCGCGCAACTCGCCGCCGATCGCAGACAGGTCGCGAATCGAGTTGGCCGCTAACTGTCGACTCTGCGGATTGCGTTGACGAATCAGCGGAAGAATCAATTGCTCGAAGATCGCGGCTTCGCTCTCCGCCGATCGCTTCCACTGACGCAGATGACGCGCATCGACACCGCGCGTGAGAAATCCGGCAGCGGCCGTGACGACCGCAACCTCGACGGCTGAGAACAACGCGTTAGGTCCCGTGCCCGAGCCTGAGACGAGACCGAAAGAGACCAGCTCCGCGAGTTGGGCGTTTGTGATCCCCACACGCGCGCAAAGCTCGCTGCCGAGTAACGCGCCCGGTTGCGCATCGGCGCGCGCTGGCGTCGCTGCTGCTGTCTGTGTTGGTGCGGTCGCAGGGCCGGTGGATGGAGCACTTGCGCGTCCGTTCGACGGTGGCGGACTTGGCGCGATGCGCATCTGCGGCTGCGCGGCAGGGTGATGCGCGGTTGGAACGACCGTGCCGGCCGCGATGATCAGGTCGCCGGTCTCGTCGTAACTCGTGTCGTAGTTCGAAGTTGATCCAGAAGTCGCTACAGCGTTCGCTCTGGCAGGCTGGCCGGTCTCAAGCACTGTCACGTTGCGCAGACCGCGGGGCGGCGTCATTTGCCCGCTGTCGTCGATCTGGCCGCTCTCCAGGCGATCGCGAATCACGCGCAAGGGCAGGAAGTTCTGCCGTTGCTCGCGCAAAATCACGCGCAGGCGATCGACGTCGGCGTCGTAGAACTTGCGGTAGCCCGACGGTGTGCGCTCGGGATCGATCAGGCCTTGGCTCTCTAGAAAGCGAATCTTCGAGATGCTGACGTCGGGAAATTCCTCAAGCAGCATCCCCAAGACTTCGCCGATCGATAAATACGGACGGTCTCCCACTCGATCAACCGTCGCCTTTGTGGAAGAAGACCATGCGGAACTTGCCGACCTGCAGCTCGTCGCCCTGATGTAGCGCGGCCTCGTCGATGCGTTCGTTATTGACGTACGTACCGTTCAGCGACCCGGCGTCGCGAACGCGGTAGTTGTCGCCGTCGCGGCGAATTTCTGCGTGCCAGCGCGACACGGTGATGTCGTCAAGGCTGATCTCTGCGTCGGTCGCGCGACCTAAACGAGTGAGGTCGTCGTCGATCGTGAGCGCGACGCCCGCTTGCGGACCATTGCGCACGACGAGTGATGCGGAGTGTGCCGACAGGTCTTTGAGGTTGACGACGACATCGTCGTCGGGACCGGGTGTCTCTTGCAGCGGATCGACCTTGGCGATGGTGATCGTGTGATCGTCGGCATGATCAAGCACGCCGCCACACGACGAGCAGAAGCCCGAGTCGGGCGGGTTTCGGTGCCCGCAGTGGTTGCAGAACACGTAGGCCATCGCGAAACCCTAACCCGAGATGAGAGCTTGATATGCCGCCGCGTCGAGTAGTGCTTCCAGCTGGCTGGGATCGCTGCACTCGATCTCGCACAGCCACCCGTTGCCGTAGGGATCGCTGTTCACCGACTCCGGTGCGCTGGACAGCGCGTCGTTGACAGCCACAACGGAACCAGACACCGGCGCATAGATGTCGCTGACCGACTTTGTGCTTTCCACTTCGCCGAACGCGTCGCCCGACGAGACCGTGGTGCCAGTTGCCGGCACCTGAACGTAGACAATGTCGCCCAGAGCGTCTTGCGCATAATCGGTGATGCCGACGCGCACTCTGTTTCCGGTGATCTGCACCCACTCGTGGTCGCTGGTGTAACGGAGTTGTGGTGGAACCTGCATCGGGCCAGGTTAGCCGCGCTCGTTTCCTGCTCCGCCACGCCCTGCCTTGACGCTGGCGCGAATCGTCGGGAAGTACGCGAGCCCGGTGTAGTAGCTGAGTGCCAGACCGGGTATCGCGAGGATCCAGGCGGCGATCAAGAACGCCTTATGCGCGGTGAAATCGGAGTGCCCGATCATGAAACCCGGGATCGCGAACATCAGCAGGAAGGTCGCCGTCTTGCCCCACCAGGTCACATCGAAGCGTTTCATCTTGAAGGCGAGTGTGGCGATCGCAATCGTGCCGCCAACAATCACTTCGCGAGCAATGACCGCCCAAAAGAACCACGTCGGCGGGATGCCCTTGATCAGAATGCCGGTGATTCCAACGATGAACAGCAGTCGATCGGCCGTCGGGTCGAACATCTTGCCGAACTCGCTCGTCTGATTGAAATGCCGCGCTAGCCAACCGTCGACCCAGTCGGTCGCACCGAGACCGCCAAGCAAGAACGCCGCCCCCGCGATGTTGTCGCGCCCGAACAGCATCCACAGGAAGAGGGGAATACAGCACAGCCGCACCAACGTGAACGCGTTAGGGGCAGTGAGGTACTTATGCGACGAGAGTTGCTCTGTCTTGCTTGCGGTGTTGTCCGAGTCCATCGCGTGCGAGCGTACAAGTACCATGCCAGGCGGATGGCAACTGTCTTCACCCGCATCATCAATGGCGAGATTCCTGGCACCTTCGTGCACAGAGACGATCGCTGCGTCGCGTTCCTATCGGTCAATCCGCTGGCCACCGGACACACGCTGGTCGTGCCGATCGCCGAGATCGATCACTGGATCGACCTACCAGCCGACCTTGCAGCACACCTCTTCGCGGTGGCGCAGCAGATCGGCAAGGCTCAGCAGGCAGCACTGAACTGCGAGCGAGTTGGGCTGATCATCGCCGGCTACGAAGTCCCGCACACGCACATCCACGTCATCCCGACGACGCACATCGGCAACTTCGACTTCTCAACTGCAGCAAGCACTGTGGACCGCGCCGAGATGGAGTCCGTCGCCGCCGCTATTCGAGCGAACCTCTAGCTACAGCGTCACGGGGTCGATCAGGTGTGCGCCTGTGTTGCGCGCGTTGTTCACTTCCGTGCTCACCGGATGCATCGTCAGCACGTCGTTGGCCGCAGGGATCAGCAACCGTTGCAGCGCAGACGTGTCGCCGTTAGTCGGGTTCAGCCATTCGTCCCAGTGGCTAGCGGGCAAGATCACCGGCATCCGGTTATGCACCGGCGCCATCGTCTCGTTGGCTGCCGTCGTGATCACACTGCAGGTATGTAGCCAGGGCGCGTCCGGTCCTTCAGCGCGATCGCGCCATGTCGCCCACAAACCTGCGACAGCAAGCAAGTCGCCATCGGCACGGTGAATGAACATCGGTTGCTTAACGGGCTTGCCCGCCTTCGTGACCGGGCCACCTTCGACGCCCTGCTGCCATTCGTAGAAGCCGTCCATGGGAATGAGGAGACGATGCTTCTTGAACAGTCCTTTGAACGCCGGTTTCTCGGCGATCGTCTCCGAGCGGGCGTTGATCATCTTTGCGCCGATCTTGACGTCTTTCGCCCAACTCGGCACTAAGCCCCAATGAAAGGTTTCCACCGTGCGCTCGCCGCTGGTGTCGGCGTGAACAGCCAGGACGTCCTGCGTCGGTGCCACGTTGAAGTTCGCCGAAAGGGCTTCGCCTTCGAAGGATGCCCCGAAAAACTTAGAGATCGCGTCGGCGGAACTAGACGAAACAAACCGACCGCACATCGCGCGAAATCTATCGGCATACGAACTAAGCCGCAGTGGCTTTGTCGTCGTATCGACCGCGCAATCGCGCTATAAACGCTACGTGACAGATCATCTCGCTGATGGTTGGGGCCGCACCGAGTCCGATGCCGACACTCTCATGCGCGCCGGTGTCAGCAGCCTTGCCGACCGCATCGTTCATCACGCCGCGTCACTCGGTCGACCGGTGATCGACGACGGTCGGTGGATTGCAGCCGCGCTCGCGGACAGTGGGTTGTTCTCGAATGCCGGGATCGTGGTGCGCCCGCCGGTCGACTGGTCCTGGGCGGCTTCTGCACTCGCGGGACTGGCGCCCAGTGGGGTGCCCAAGCTGCTGCTCTCTCCCTTTGTGACACCCGATCTGCGTAGCGACGGTCTTGAGCTGATCGGGCATCCGCCGTTCATGGTTCGCGCCGCGGGTGGCGCTGCTCCCTCGCCGATTGCTGGCCTTGAGATTCGCGAAGTCACCACCCCCGACGATCTAATCGCATTCGAACGAACGCTGATTGACGGGTACCCCATTCCCGGCATGGATGCGAACAAGGTTCCGATCCTGTTTCCGCCCACTTTTCTGGGTGGTGCTTCACACGCGTTTGTAGGGCTTGTCGACGGCAGGCCGGTCGCAACTTCCGCTGCACACGTCGCGGCCGGCGTCAACCATGTCGAGTTCGTCGCGACGCATCCGGATTACCGCGGCCGCGGAATCGGCGCTGCGCTGACCTGGGCGGCAACCGTTGCCGATCCGACATTGCCGGCGGTGCTCATCGCTAGCGACTCAGGCCGCGGTGTGTACGAAGCGCTCGGCTATCTGGCAGTCGTGCGATGGACCATTTGGCTCTCGATGTGAGAACCCTGCTGGCGTTAGTAGTCGGGCTGGGGAGATTTGAACTCCCGGCCTCTTGTCCCCCAGACAAGCGCGCTAACCAAGCTGCGCCACAGCCCGTAACTTCCGTGATGCGTCGGCGAGCCTACCGGCACCCGCCATGACCTACACGAACAGGTAGACGACCCTGTATGCCAGATAGGCGGCGAGCAGCACCATCAGCACTTTGAAGTGCCACGGTGCCTTCATGTCGTCTTCGTTCGCCTCGCCGGCAGCGAGTCGTCGCAGGTTGAGGTTCTTGGCGGTGATCGGTTCCTGTGCTGCGACCGCACGGCCGCACTTCGGACACGTGCCGTCTTCGTTCATCGCCGACGGCGTCCAATACTTCGCGCACTCCTCACACCAAGGCATGACTAATACTGCTGCTCTATTCGCTGCGCTTGCGCACGCGCAGCTTGATTGGCGTTGAGCCGAACTCGAACGCTTCGCGAATACTGCGCTCGAGGTAGCGCAGATACGTCGCCGGCAATTCACGGTTGACGAAGAGGGTGAAGGTGGGCGGATCAGTCGCACCCTGCAAGGCGTACATGACCTTCAGGCCGTGGCCCGCAGGCTGCCGTTGCTGTGCATCGGAGATCACGCGGTTGACATCGCGGGTAGGTACACGCCGGTGGTACTGCTCGATCGCGTTCTGCAGCACTGGGCGCAACTTGTTGACACCCTTGCCGGTCAGCGCAGAGATCTTGAGGATCGGCGCGTCGCCCACGAAGTAGAGCTGACGCTGGACATCGGCCGAGACCTTGAGCCGACGCTCGGCATCATCGACGAGCTCCCACTTATTCAGCATGACAACGATCGGACAACCAGCTGCATCGACACGCTCGGCGAGTCGTTGGTCCTGATTGGTGACGCCCTCAGTCGCGTCGATCACCAACAGCGCAATGTCGCTGCCGTCGATGGCACGCAATGCGCGCACCATCGAGTAGTACTCCGCCGAATCGTCAATGCGGCTACGGCGGCGCATACCCGCAGTGTCGACGAACACGATCGGGCCATCGGGCGTATCGACGAGCGTGTCGATCGCATCGCGCGTCGTGCCGGCCATGTCGTGCACCACCGAGCGATCCTCGCCGACCAGTCGATTGAACAGCGTGCTCTTGCCGACGTTCGGTCGCCCGACAATCGCGACTCGCGGCGGCGGGATGTCGTTCGGGTTCCACAGCGGAGCGGGACCGTCGGTTACTGGCATGGCGGCGTCGTCGTCTTCGATATCGCTGCGCGCGCTGCTGGGCAGCAAGGCGACCACTTCGTCGAGCAGGTCGCCCGCGCGTCGGCCGTGCAGCGCGCTCACCGGTATCGGCTCGCCAATACCAAGCGACATGAATTCCCAACGGTCGTTCTCGCGGCGCTCGTTGTCGGCCTTGTTGGCGACCATGAGGACCGGCGAGGTGATGCGGCGCAACCAGTTGGCCAGCGACTGATCATCGTCGGTGAGACCGACACCGGCATCGACGAGGAACAGCACGACATCAGCTGTCTTCACCGCCGCCTCAACCTGTCGGCTGACCTTCTCGTCGAGCACGGAACCACCGTCGGGCAGCCAACCGCCAGTATCAACCAGCAGGAAGTGGTGACCGAGCCACTCGGCTTCAGTCTCGTTGCGATCGCGCGTCACGCCGGGACGATCCTCCACGATCGCGACCTGCTCGCCGATGATGCGATTAAAGAGCGTGCTCTTGCCGACGTTCGGCCGACCGACGATGACAACTGTTGGCAGCGTCATGACACGGGCTCCAGTACGCGAGAGTCGAGCGCGCGGCGCAACGAGATGCCGTCGGTGGCGACTACCTCAACAGGGTGCGGCAAGTCGGCAACAGTGGTGCCGTCGAGGAAGCGGCCTTCACTCAGGCACACATCGGGTAGCAGGTAGCGATGGCCGGCGGGTTGCGCGCGGAGCGTACGTGCAACATCTTCACCGACCATGAGGCCGGTCACTGCTGTGTTGCCGCCGAAGTAATCGTTCGACACTGGCACCACGCGCACATCGTCGCGGCTGAGAGTGTGCACCAGCGGTTCAAGAATCTGTGCGCCGAAAACTCCGGTGAGGATTGCGATCGGGGCGTTGGGGCGCGCACCGAGCCGCACCGGCGTGCTGCCCGCGCTGTCGATGCTGTCGACGCGTAGTCCGGTGTCGCCTGCTGCGTTACGTGGTGCGCGATATCCGGTTGCGGGTGCGCCATCCACCGCCGCAAAGAACCCGCTTTGCACGCCCGTCGGTGCATCAACGGCACCATTGAATTCGAGTTCGAAGGTTCGCGCCATGCCGATGCCGTCTTCGTGCATCGAGAAGCCTTCGTAGGCATCGGCCTCGGGAAAGGGCCGCCCCGCCATGAGGTAGTACTCGTCAGCAGCGAACACCATGCGTCGCCCGATAGCGCGTAGGAAAACCTGCTGCCAACCCTCGATCGTGTCGACGATCGCTTGCGCTTCAGCGACGGTGTGCTCGCGCATGGATGACTCGCTGTTGAAGCGACTGAGACCGAGTGGCACGACAGCGACCGATTCGAGTTCGGGGTATTCGTCGAGAACGCCAGCCATCGTGCGGGCAAAGATTGCGCCGTCGTTGACACCTGGGCATAGCACAACTTGCCCGCGCACGGTGATGTCGTGATCGAGCAGCGCGCGCAACCAGCGCAGGCTCATCGCACCCCGCGGATTCTTCAACATGCGGCTGCGCACATCGGGGTCGGTGGCGTGGATGCTGACGTGAAGCGGCGACAGGCGCTCGGTGATCACACGCTCGAGGTCGGCCTCGGTGAACCTGGTCAGCGTGGTGAAGTTGCCGTACAGAAAACTCAGCCGGTAGTCCTCGTCCTTCAGGTACAGGCTCTTGCGCAGTCCCTTGGGCAGTTGGTAGATGAAGCAGAACTCGCAGTGGTTATCGCACGTGCGCACTCGGTCGAATACCGCACTCGACACCTCGGCGCCCAACGGCTCACCGGCCCGCTTGGCCACTTCCAGCGTCAGCTCCAACCCGCCGCGCAGCACCTCGAGTGTGAGGTCGGCCTCGTCGGCGGCGAAGCGCCACTCGATGACATCGCGCGGTGCTTTGCCGTTAATGGTCGCTACGGCGTCGCCAACGACAACCCCGGCCCGTTCGGCGGCGGACCCGGGCGCGACAGCGACGACGACCGGCAAAGACATAGCGTCTCAGGCTACCGCTGGGCTCCCATGAGTCCTTCTGAGTGTGCCGCTAGCGTCGTTGGCGTGAATGTCGATCGCGTGCTGCTCGCCGAACCAAGAGGGTTCTGCGCAGGGGTCGAAATGGCTATCAAAGCCTTGGCATGGATGGTGCGCAGCTTCGAGCCGCCGGTGTACTGCTACCACGAGATCGTGCACAACAAGATCGTCGTGCAGCGCTTCGAAGCGCAAGGCGTCGTGTTTGTTGACGATATCGCGGAGGTCCCACCCGGTCGCCCGATCATGCTCTCGGCGCACGGTTCGGCTCCCGATGTCGTCGTCGCCGCTCGCGCGCGGGGTAGCTACGTCGTCGATTCGGTGTGCCCACTGGTGACCAAAGTGCATCACGAAGTCAAGGTGCGCGCCGGCAAGGGCTACCACATCGTGTACGTCGGCCATGAGGGTCACGAGGAAGCTGTCGGCACCATCGCCGTCGCACCGCAAGCGATGAGCCGCGTCGAGAGTGTCGCCGAAGTGTTGGCCCTTCCCGCGTTCGACGAACCCGTGGCACTGCTGGCGCAGACCACGCTGTCGCATCGCGATTGGGAGGGTGTGGCCGTCGCCGTGCGCGAGCGGTACCCGAACGTGTGGTCACCGGGCCGCAGTGATCTTTGCTTTGCAACGACCAATCGTCAGTCGGCGTTGATGGCGATGGCACCGCGTTGCGACGCGATCGTCGTGATCGGCTCGGCCAACTCGTCAAACACACGCGCGCTGGAGAAGTTGGCGGTGGAGGCGGGTTGCCCGCGCGTGTATCGCGTGAACGGACCCGAGGAACTTCCAGACGACCTCTCGGGCACTGTGGGCGTGACGGCCGGCGCGTCGGCACCTGAGGAATTGGTGGAAGCGATCATCGCTCGCATGGCGCCAGCCGAAGGTGTATTCCACGAGCGAGTCACCGACGAGGACGAGTACTTCCCTCCCCCGCGCAACATTCGCGATCTGCAGGCGGCCATCGGTGTCGCCGCCGCGGCGATGAGCGGAGGGCCAGTGAGCAACTCGACGGTGTTCGACGATCGCGGTCTCGCGGCAAGCGATGTGCTCGCCACACTCGTCGCATCGTGATGCCGGCGTGACCGGTCGGTAACCTCCACGACCGTGCTCTCGCCCACCACTGCCACGTTTCGACTCTTCTTACATGTCATCGCCGCGTCGATCTGGGTAGGTGGCCAGTTCGCACTGGCTGGCATTGTGCCCACTCTGCGCCGAACCGCGCGCGAGGCAACGAAACCAGTGGCACAAGCATTCGCGCGTCTTGCATGGCCAGCCTTTGCGGTCACAGTCGCGACGGGACTGTGGAACCTGATGGCCGTCGACATCACCACCGCCAGCTCGGCGTATCAGGGGACCTTGATGGTCAAGATCGCATTTGCCATCGCCAGCGGCGCGTTCGTGGCGCTGCATCAATTTGGCCGCACCAAGCTCGCGCTTGCGGTCGGTGGCGCGCTGGGCGCGTTATGTGCAGTGGTGGCGATGTTCTTGGGCATTCTCCTGCACACCGGCAGCTAGAAGCCCGGCCTTGCTTCGAGTTCTGATTCTGGGCAATCTGGGCGTGTGAGACGATCGCGGATGAGGGTGGCTGCGATCGTGTTAGCAGTGTCACTGCTCGGCTGTACCGCCAGCAGGTCCGGGAGCGAACCGACCACTTCCCTTGCAGAGTCACACGCGAACGTCGAAACTCTTCAACAACGGCTGAACCAACTTCGGGGATTCCAAGCAGACGATCGAAGCGCAGGCGAACAATGCGACGACCTGTCGGCATCAAACGGAACGGTGCAGCTTGATGCATCCCTCGCGCTGCTGCCAAGGACCTTCCAGGACGCAACAGTCGTGACAGCGGAAGATCTCAACTTGATCGTTCACTTCGGTTCCGGTTTCCCGGCATTCACATGCACAGACCTTGCGTCAGAAGTGCGGCTCGCCGTCATTGAGGAGTCATGGCCAGCGTCGGCCGAAGGCGGCGTGTTCACGGTCACGCCAGCTGATCGGTGCTCGGTAGCGCAACTCACACTCCAAGGTGTCGTGGTCAAGGCGCCAAACGGCGATGCTGTGGTCCTCGGAACCATGACCATTACGAACGAGGCCTGGCAATGGTGGCCGCCGTCCGAATGCCACCTCGATTAGTTCTTCCGTTATCCATTCCTATGACTCGCACCCCGTGACGCTCGGTGGCGCCTGTGGGTGCTGCTAGCCCTCGATCTCGACTCTGTCTCATCTCGGGACATCGGTGACGGTTGATGTCGCGAAACATGGGTGACACCTGAGGGTGGTTGTGGTGCTGTAGCGCCATGGCTCGAAGGGTGACA
>JAYVVU010000101.1:0-2208 GCA_043786755.1 Actinomycetota bacterium | reverse complement strand
GCCCGCCCGACAGCCGCCGACATCGGCACAAACACGGTCGTTGATGTCGCTGGGCCGTTCGAGAAGATCTAACACCTACCGCGAGAATTCAACGCCTGACGAAATCAATCGCCCAGACCACGAGAACCAATGTTCCCATGAAGGCAGCGACGGTGACTACGGCCGTCGACCCGCGTTGCACTCTTGGGCTTGTTGGCAGCGTTCGCCGAAACCAGATCGCAGCCGCGAGCAATACCAATGCGGTAGGCGCGGCCCACAACACGGACGAGAACAACGTCATCGCATACGAAACGATCATGAGCACGGCCGTCGCACAAATAGTCGTAACCAATAGGTCTTGGACGCTGTCCACCACTGGTCGAGGGATCTCTCCCCCAATGTCGTTTTCACGACCGTCACGTCTTTTCACGTTTTCCTCGAGCCTCTTGCACGCTCGGGCGACCTCCTCTGCTGGCACGTCACCGAGAGTCAACAGTGCGAGACAATCGCGGAGGTCGGCCCCCGTACAGAACGTGACACCTTCTATCTCGAACGGCTCTGGCCGCAGGTCAGTGATGTCACCTCCATAGAGGACCACGAGAGCGCGAACCTTGGTCTTCGGCAGTCCCAACCGCAGCCACACATCGTCCGCCGCTTCGGTGGCAGTCCGAGCCCACTTGGCGACATCGCGTTCCAGGTCGCTCCAGCTCGATCGAAACTTGGTCTCCACTGCGAAGAAGCCACCGCAGCCAAGCAAGGCGTGGTCGATATCCCAACTCTCGAACATCACATGGTTGACAAGTCGCCACCCGCCTCTGCACAGCCGACGCAGCTCACTGGCGGTGCACACTTCCGCGTTGATTCCGGCCATCTTGCCGGCCAGCCCAGCGGTCGTGATCATCAGGCAGTAGACCCACCAAGCAGCGCTTGCCAACAACGCCCCGACCACGTAGCTGCGAATCTGCGATGGGACGAAGACTTCGACAAGTACGCGCGCGAGGACGACGCCAAGAGCTATCCACGCAACGACGCGCCAGCGCTTGCGAAGCCATTGTTGCTGCAACCGGCGTACCTCTCGTCTGGACCAGGCTCCTGCGCGCCGATCACCTGACAACTCGCGAGAGCGATAGCGCGCGGCGACAGACGTCCGAGCACGGTGGGTGAGAGACATGACCGACCTCCGCGTCGTCGGCGAAGCGGCATTGCCCTCGTCACCTACCTATCGGCCGATGTTGCACGGGTCTTGAGCAAAAAATGAAAACTATGTTCCGTCGGAATCGAGAAGGTCGCCAGGCGCTACTCGAGAACCCCGAGCGTGGAGCGAGTTGCGGACTGTTGGCTGTCGACTGCGGCGCGTAACAGGTTCCGAAAGCTGGCGCATTCCATGTGACTCGGCGCGGGGCATGCAGCGGTGTGACGGAGGTTGTCGCTCATTGCGGTGAGACGGCGGATGGTGTCGTCGAGTTCGTCGGCCTTGGCAATGAGCATCGATCTGTCGATGCTCGGGCGTCCGTCAACTGTGAACACCTGTCCGATCTCGTCGAGAGTGAACCCCACCGCTCTGCCGAATGCGATCAATGCCAGGCGTTCAACGACTTGGCTGTCGAACTGGCGGCGAAGGCCTCGCCGGCCGCTTGACTCGATCAGCCCTCGTTCTTCGTAGTAGCGCAGTGTCGAGACGGGGAGGCCCGACTGCTGCGCCACCTCCGATATGTCCAATTCCATCATGGCTGTTGACCTCAAGTCGACTTGAGGTAGCAGAGTACGGGTCATGTCGAACGTTCGCAACCACGTCGAGATGAAGACGAATGGCGCGGCCCGGGGTCTGCCCGCCGTGTTCCGGCGGTTCTGGATTGCTGCAGCGGTTTCCAACCTCGGCGATGGGATCCGACTTGCTGCGCTGCCGCTCTTGGCGCTCGAACTGACCGACGACGCACGCTTGATCGCCGGCGTCACGGCGATGTCGTTCGTCCCGTGGATTGCGATCGGGCCGTTCGCCGGAGCGCTGGTCGATCGCCACGACCGGCGCACCCTGATGCTGATCGGCCAAGTCGCCCGCGGCATCGCCGTTCTGCTGCTCGCCATTGCGGTATCGACTGGCTGGGCAAACATCGCCATGCTGTACGTCGTCGCCCTCATCATTGGTGCTGGCGAGACCGTCGTCGACTCTGCCTCACAAGCGGCCATCCCCCGACTCGTCGATGATTACCACTTGGAGCGCGCCAACGG
>JAYVVU010000100.1:0-2213 GCA_043786755.1 Actinomycetota bacterium | reverse complement strand
GAGTTGGTCGCGTAGCGCGGTGAGTCCGGCTTCGTTGAGCTGGTAGATGCGGCGTGTCCCCTCGGCGTGCTCGGCGACGAGGCCGGCTTCTTTGAGGACTTTGAGGTGCTGTGAGACGGCGGGACGGCTGATCGGCAACGTCGCCGCGAGTTCGACGACGGCCTGCGGCCGTTGTGCCAACTGCAGCACGATGGTGCGGCGCGTGGGGTCTCCGAGCACACCCCATCCGTCGTCATCTCGGTAAGTCACCATGAACGGTAAGGTTAGACTTACTCAATGGGCGCGTCAACAGTCTCACGTCGCTGTGCAGGTGGCTCGTTGCTCGGCACCAACGGCGGCGGCAATGTGCAGGAGCGCGATGACCGCGGCGAGGGCGGCGATGGAGCTCCGGGACTCCTGGATCTGATGGACGAGCTCGGCGATGTCGAAGACTGCGAACACCGCGGCGAACGCGACTGTTGCAAGGAGCACCAGGCGCCGGTTCAGCCGCCAGGTGAGCGCAGCCAGGGCAATGGACGCGATCGCAGCGAAAATCGCAAGGGTCGTCGATTCGAGGTTCACGCCGAACACGTTCTCGCTGGACGACTCCTTTGCGACGCCGATCGCGAACAGGGCCGCACCGGCGATCAGGAGTGAGCTGAGTATCCAACGCGGTTGGGCGAGTTCACGCAGCGTCATCCGCGTGTGCGCACGGTCGGCATGTCGACCGCTACGGGCGCCGCGGTAGTGCCGCAGGTGATCGCTCGGCGTCGACGATGTCGGACCACGAACGCGAGGGCGAGGACGCCGACGACGAGACTGATCGTTCCGAACAGCGCGAAGCCGGCGGCGGTGCCGATCCCGATCGCGGCGAGGAAACCGATGATTGGGCCTGCGCAGCAGGCGACACAGGCGGCGGCGCCGACCCCAAGGATCGTTGCGTTCTCCTTTTTGATGCTCATGCTGCGACTCCGAACAGGGACTGCAGTATTGGGAGCGCGTCGGCCGGTGAGCGAACCTCGAGCGCGAGCCCGCGGGTGTCGACGGTGATCGAGAAGTCGAAGAACTGGCAGCAGTCCTGCTCGGCAGCGACGAGCCGCATCAGTTCGTCGAGTGGCGTTGCAGGCCCGAACGTTGCGCGCAGCCCATTGTCGATCGGTGCGCGGTCGATGACGTGCGAGAGCAGCCGTTGCCATTCTTCGACTCGTCCGCGCATCGATCGTGAGGTGAGCGTGCACGCGATCGGCACAGTGTCAGCTGGGCGGTCGGGTTTCTTGACGAGTGTGACGACGTGACCGGGCATCAAGTTGTCGGCGTCGGTCGTGTCGGTGACACATCCGCACTGTTCGTCGCAGGGGCCATCGGGTCGATGCAGCTCCAAGGTTGTGGCAGCGCGTTGCAGCTCGCTGGACAGGGTCGTGAGTTCCATGATCTGTTGTTGGGCGCTGGCCAGTTTGTCGGCGACAACGTAACGGAGGCGGTCTTGTACGGGTCCGCATTGTCCGCCGTCCCAGGCGAGGGTCAGGTCGCCGATTTCTTCGAGGGTGCAGCCGAGTTGTTTGGCGCGGGCGATGAAGGCGAGCCGGTCGAGTGTGCGGTCGTCATAGAGCCGGTAGCCCGCTGGGGTGCGGGTTGATTCGGGCAGGAGCCCGATCTCTTCGTAGTACCGCAATGTGGCGGCGGTGAAGCCGCTGCGGTCGGCGACATCTTTGATCTTGTAGCTGGTGCTCACCACCCCAGGATAAACCTTCGGGTTAACTTGAAGGTCAAGGGGTTATGTCAGCAGGGTGCGTACATGATCACGCCGACACAGATCAGACTCGTTGGTCGATCCTTGATGAGAAGTATGGCCTCCCGGACATGGTCGATGGCGGCCTGCGCGCAATGCTCAAGGCTCGCGTGGCCGCCTGCATGGAGAAAAAGCGCCTGCGCGACGCGCTTGAACAGCTGGAAAATGTCGGACTCACCATCACGGTTTCTAGCGATGGTGAGGCCACGACCGAATCGTGACGATCGGTGCGGTGCACAGCGTGGGCCATCTAACGGGCGATCGCGACTGAGGTGGTCAGCAACTGACTATCTTGATCCGGTGTCCGCCCCAATGATCGACGAAGCCCAGTGGTTGACACCGGGCGTTCGCGGCGTCGGTATGGCGAGTCTGCTGTCAGACCTCGGTCACGAAATCCCGACGTCGTTGCTGCCGAGCCTGTTGACCTCGACGTTGGGAGCGCCAG
>JAYVVU010000099.1:0-2213 GCA_043786755.1 Actinomycetota bacterium | reverse complement strand
CCTCGTCGGCGAGCTCGGCCAGCGGGCGACCACTCTCGTGTACGAACTGCGCCAGGCGCAGACCGGCCAGCACGCCATCACCGGTGGTCGCGATGTCGCGGTAGATGATGTGGCCGCTCTGCTCGCCACCGATGCTGAAGCCGCCGGCCACCAGTTCTTCCAATACATAACGGTCGCCGACCGACGTCGTCACCACGTGAATGTCGGCAGCGGCCATCGCCTTGTGGAAGCCGAGGTTGCTCATGACCGTCACGACGACCGTGTCGTGATGCAGCGCACCTTCGTCGCGCAGTTGCAACGCGGCCAGTGCGATCATCCGGTCGCCGTCGATGACGTGACCGCGATGATCGACCGCGATCACGCGATCGGCGTCGCCATCGAAGGCAAGCCCAAGGTCGGCCTCGTGCTCGACGACGGCCTTCGCCAACGATGCAGTGTCGGTCGCGCCGCACTTGTCGTTGATGTTGCGACCGTTGGGCTCGTCGTGAATGACAATCACTTCCGCACCGAGCGCTCGGAACACCGCCGGCGCAGCTTCGAACGCGGCACCGTTCGCGCAGTCGAGCACGACCCGTAGCCCGCCGAGCGAACCATCGACACCGACTAGGTGCGCGACGTAGCCATCGCGCCAGTCGTGCGGCGTTGCTTCGGCGGCGAATGCATCCATCGCCGCCACTTCATCGTGTAGCGCGGCCTCGATCGAACGCTCGACCTCGTCAGTGAGCTTCAGGCCGCCTGCCGCGAACACCTTCACTCCATTGTCGTGCCACGGATTATGTGAAGCAGTGATCATCACGGCCGGCACATTCATCTGCGCCGACATCCACGCCAAAGCCGGCGTCGGCACAACGCCGAGCGACAGCGGGGTCACACCAGCAGCGGTCAGTCCCGCGACAACCGCAACTTCAAGCGCTGGCCCGGACTCGCGTGTGTCGCGACCGATCAGCCACAAGTCGTTGTGTTGAACGGCGTTACGTTGAACGGCGTTACGTTGAACGGCGTTCTGTTGGCCGGTGCCGCCGAGCACTCGGGCGGCGGCGCGCGCCAACGACGATGTGTATTCGGTAGTGAGAACCGTCAACGCTTCGGCGCGCACCCCATCGGTGCCGAACCGCAGCGTCATGAAGCGGGCTAGCGCTTGGTGTACTGCTTGGCCTTGCGGGCCTTGACCAAGCCGTACTTCTTGCTCTCCTTGCGACGTGGGTCGCGGGTGAGCAAGCCGGCCTTCTTCAGCGGAGCGCGAGTCTCGGGGTCGAGTTCGACGAGCGCACGTGCGATCGCCATGCGCAACGCACCGGACTGGCCGCTGATTCCGCCGCCGTGCATCGTGGCATCGACGTCGTACGCCTCTTCCACGTTGGCAACGCGCAGTGCTTCGGTGACAACCATGCGCTGCATGGCGGTGGTGAAGTATGCGTCGAACGCTTTGCCGTTGATCGTGTGCGTGCCGTTGCCCGGGCGCAGGCGAGCACGTGCGACGGCTTCCTTGCGACGACCGGTGGTCTGAGTGAGCGGCTTGGTGGCCATGTTGGTTTGTTACCTTCCGGCGATCAGCGAGCGGTGGCCGCTGCGAGTTTGAGGGTGACTGGGTTCTGGGCGCTGTGCGGATGCTCTGCGCCCGCGTACACCTTCAACTTCTTGATCTGCTGACGGCCGAGTGGGCCGTGCGGCAACATGCCGCGCACGCTGCGCCGAATCGCTTCGGCAGCGTCGCGCTCGAGCAGGTTCGAGTACGTCTCTGTCTTCAAGCCGCCCGGGTAACCGCTGTAGCGGTGCACGCCTTTGTTGGCGGCCTTACCCTTGGTGAGCACGATCTTGCTGGCATTGATGATGACCACGTGGTCGCCCGTGTCGATGTGCGGGGCGAAGATCGGCTTGTGCTTACCGCGCAGCAAGCGAGCAACTTCCGTGCAGAGTCGGCCGAGCACCAGGTTGTCGGCGTCGATCACGTGCCATGCACGCGTGATTTCGCTAGCTTTTGGACTGTACGTAGTCATTTCAACGTGCCCTTCATGAGCAAATCCGGTTGTGAGTTCCGGACCTGGGGACCGTGAAATGATACGGCCCCCAGGCCCAAAACGTACAATTTGGCCCCGATCCGCCAGTGGAGGAGTTCATTCGTAACCGACTTCCCACAGCACTAAGCCGTGCGGTGGCGCGACCTGTCCGGCAGCAGTGCGATCGCGACCGACGAGAATCGCGCGCATGTCGCC
>JAYVVU010000098.1:0-11994 GCA_043786755.1 Actinomycetota bacterium | reverse complement strand
TCGGTTCGTCAAGCAGTAGCACCGGCGAC
The DNA here is from genome assembly GCA_043786755.1 of Actinomycetota bacterium. GTDB lineage: Bacteria > Actinomycetota > Acidimicrobiia > Acidimicrobiales > Ilumatobacteraceae > UBA668. Next base: position 11,965 of record JAYVVU010000098.1, on the reverse strand, counting down.
CCTTGCGCGATCGCGCGCGCCAGGACGATGCGCTGTCGTTCCCCACCGCTGAGCGTCTCCAGTCGCCGTTGTGCGAAGTCGTTGAGATCCAACTCGGCGAGGACCTCGGCGGCCATCGCTCGGTCGTGGGCAGACGCGACACCGAAGTAGCTGATGAACGGACTGCGGCCCAGCAACACATACTCGGAGACCGTCATGTCTGCCGGCAAGATCGGTATTTGCGGCACGAATGCAATTGCTCGCGCGCGACGGCGTGTGGACATAGTCGCCGTGTCGATGTCGCCAACTCTCACCAAGCCACCGTGATCGACAAGACCGCATGCCGCACGCAACGCGCTCGACTTGCCGGCACCGTTGGGGCCGATGAGGCAGAGCCATCCACCGGAGGGAACCGTGAGCGACAGCGGATGCACCGCGGCGTGTCCGTCGTAGCTGACGGTGAGATCGGTGAAGCCGATGTCGCTCATACGGACGCCCGTCGTGTGCGCAGCAGGACCATGAAGAACGGAGCACCACAGAAGGCCGTCACAACGCCAAGCGGTGTCTCGGCCGGGTTTTGAAGCATGCGCCCAGGGATATCGGCGAGGATCAGGAAGGCAGCGCCGACGGTGATGCTGATCGGCAACACGCGCCGGTAGGAGCCGCCACACACCATTCGCACCGCGTGTGGCACCACGATGCCAACGAACGCGATCAGGCCGCTGACGCTGACGACCGCGGCCGTGCCGATCGTCGCGGCAGCGACGACAGTGATGCGCACGCGGCGCACGTTGAGCCCGAGCGTGAGCGCCTCGTCGTCGCCGACACGTAGCAGGTCGAGATGGCGACGGTGAGCCAGCAGAACGGCGCCGCTGACCACTACATACGGCAACACCAATTTCACATCGTGCCAGCTCGCCTTAACCAACGAGCCAAGCAGCCAGTTGTATACCGCCCGGATCACGCCGTCGCTCGAACGCTGCAGCACAAACGCTTGAATCGCTGAAGTCAGTGATGCAACAGCGACACCGGCGAGAACGAGCGACGTCGATGTGCGCATCGAGCCAAAGGCAGCGCCAGCGAGATAGGTAATAGTGACGGCCACGATGGCGCCGACAAACGCCGCGAGCGGAAGTGGGTCGACGAACCAATCGCTGGTTACAGAGCGACCAAACGCAATCACGATCGTCGCACCAAGGCCGGCACCACCCGCCGCGCCCAACAAATATGGGTCGACCAGGGGGTTACGGAACACTCCCTGGTAGGAAGCACCCGCCAGCGACAGCATTGCGCCCACGATCGCGGCGAGCGCAACGCGCGGCATGCGGACATTCCAAATGATGTTCCAGTTGGCCGACGACAGCGTGCCGGCCGGGCCGATCATCACTCCAAGGACGACGGCCGCCGCGAGCAAAAGCGTGGCTGCAAGCAGCCATACCCACCCGCGGCGGCGTGTCGTCATTGGAACTCGCTACACCGAGACCAGTGCGAGGGCCGCGGACACTGCCTTGATGTAGTCAATGATGCGTGGACCCCAGCGCGACGCGATGTCGTCGTCCATAGGAACGATGTTGCCGTTCGTGACGGCGGGGATTGCATCCCAGCCGGCACGTGCGCCAACCGTCTCTGCTGACTGAGCGGAGTACTTCGTATCGGCGAGGAAGATGAGGTCTGGCGCCGACGAGATGATGTACTCCGCGTTCAATTGCGGATAGTCGTTCCCTGGCTCGACTCCGTCGGCGATGTTGGTGAGACCAAACATGGCGTAGACCTGACCGATGAATGTGTTGCTGGTGACGCTGTAGTACGTCTCGTCAAGTTCGTGATAGATCGACAATGGCTCGGCGAGCGGCGGCGCGGCGGCAACCGCGGCCGCGACGTCGGTCTGCATCTGGCCAACCAGCTCGGCTGCCTCTGCGATGTGACCGGTGGCCGCACCGAGTTGCTCGAGCTGCGTGTAGAGCTCGTCGAGATTGGCTGGCGCCAACGCGACGAAGACCGTAATGCCGAGAGCTTCCAGCTGCTCTTGGATTGCCGGACTCTCCATCACGACTAGGTCGGGATTCAGCGCGGCGATGGCTTCCACGTTGGGCTCAAAGCCCGACAAGTCGTGCGGCAAGGCGAGTGCCTCTGCCGGGTAGTCCGAGTACTGATCAACAGCGATCACCTGAGCACCGGCGCCGATTGCAAACAACTGCTCGGTGGACGAGGGTGACAAGCTGATGATCGCTTGCGGCGAGTCAGCTGCAGTCGTATCGGCAGTCGTGTCGGCAGTCGTGTCGGCCGTGTTGGCAGTCGTGCCCTCCGACTTGCTGCCGTTCTCGCTATCGTCGCCGCACGCGGCTGATGTGAGTAGAAGAGCCGTGAGTGCGGCTAGTGAACTGAACCGTTTCATGGATCAATCCTCCGTTTCTCCGGAGGAGATCGTCCTCCGGTTTGGGAGGACAAGATGGATTCCGGCGGCCGAACCGCCGCGAACCGCCCTTGCCTCGAGGGTGAGTTACGGGCAGGGCGTCAGGCGACCGGACTCGTCGTGTGCCGCTTCCGAAGAAGCGGACACGAACCACCGTTGCGGGACAGTGCCGGGTTCTCACCGGCTTCGCTGAACACCATGCATCCCGCCGCTGGTGCGATGGGACGCTGCAACCATAGCGCCGCAATTGCATATGCTCGCAATCTCCATGAGTGACTTAACCGGTAGTGACACGACACGTGCCTTGGTGGAAGACCCGCGGCCCGATGGTTTGCGGCGCGCCGAGTCGCTGGTGCTGGTCAACACCGGCAACGGCAAGGGCAAGAGCTCGGCCGCTTTCGGCGTCATGATCCGCGCAGTTGCACGTCAGTGGAAGGTCGCTGTCTTGCAATTCGTGAAGAGCGGGCAGTGGAAGGTCGGCGAGGAAACAATCGGCGTGCAGCTGGGCGTCGACTGGCGCACCCTCGGAACCGGGTTCACGTGGGATTCAGCGAACCTCGAGCAAGACATCGCGCTAGCACGCGAGTCGTGGAGGCAGGCCGCCGACGTCATCGCCGCCGGCAAGCACGACCTTGTGATCCTCGATGAACTGACGTACCTGTGCACGTGGGGCTGGATCGAAACAACCGACGTCGTCGCCGCGATCGTCAACCGTCCGAAACACGTCTCGTTGGTGATCACCGGCCGCGATGCGCCGCAAGCGATCATCGACGTTGCCGACACCGTCACCGAAATGCGCGAGATCAAGCACGCCTACGCGGCTGGCATCAACGCCAAGCGCGGCATCGACTACTAGTCAGCCGCGAGCAGTCGCGAGCTTGACGACCATCTCGCGCAGCATCTTCGAGCTCGTTGCGAAGTTCAGGCGGGCGAAGCCGAGGCCTTCACTGCCGAAGTTCGGGCCTTCGCTTAAGCGGACACCGTGCTCGAGGAACTTCACGGACGGGTCGTCGCCAAAGCCCAGCGCACGACAGTCAAGCCAAGCCAAGTACGTCGCGCCTGGCGGCACGTACTTCACTTCAGATAGATGTTCGGCGAGCAACTCGGCGAGCAGCATTCGCTGGCGATCGAGGTGCACGAGCACCTCTGCCAACCAGTCATCGCCATCTCGCCATGCGGCTTCAACCGCCACGGCAGCCATCAGGTTGGTCGCGCCCAGCAGATGCTCGGGCAACGCATCTGCGGCCTTGCGTGCGCGCTGCGAACCGAAGTGCGCGATCGCGTATCGCATGCCAGCGAGGTTGAACGCCTTCGACGCCGCGTGAATGCTGACCGTGCGATCGGGGGCGAACAAAGCCATCGGGCGATGGACGTGCGGTGCATAGGTGAGGTCGGCGTGGATCTCGTCAGAGATGATCAACAGATCGTGACGCTCTGCAAGCGCAGCGATGACACGCAACTCGGCTTCCGCGAATACGTGACCGGTCGGGTTTTGCGGATGGCAGAGCAGCAGCACCTCGGCTGGTTCAGCGCGCAGCGTTGCATCCAGCGCGTCGTAGTCGAACGACCAACGCGCCGCCGGCGAATCTGATCGCACAGCAGGAATCGGCACTAGCCGACAACCCGTCGCCTCGAGGCTGTTCAGAAACGGCGGGTACGTCGGCGTGTGCACGACCACGCCGTCGCCCGGCGACGTGCATGTGTGCAACACGAGTTGGATCGCCTGCACCACATCGTTGAACTCACGCGTGTCGTCGGCACTGATGTTCCAGCCGTAGCGCTGCGCGCAGCGATCGACGAATGCGCCGGTCGCTCCCGATCCACCGATAATGCTGCGCCAATCGGGGTATCCGAGATCGCCAGTCGCAATCGCACGTGTGAGTGCCGACACGATCGCGGGCGCCGGAGCGAAATCCATGTCGGCGACCCAGGCGGCGATGGCGTCGGGCGTGCGATTCCATTTCGCGCCAGGCTTGGTGTGCAGCCAGTCGAGCGAAACGGACTCGAAGTCATACGCCGGTTGGGTCATGTAACGACCGTCACGCAACAACCCATTTGTGGATGCGGCGGATGCCTTCCTGCATGTCGTCGTCGGCCATCGCAAAGCTGAACCGCGCATAGCCCGGCGTTCCGAATGCTTCGCCCGGCACGAACGCGACCTTCGCCTGACCAAGGATTGCGTCAGCGAGTTCGAGCGTGTTGGTCGAGACGGTGCCGTTCGGACCAAGCGGCTTACCGAGCAGCGCCGAGAAATTCGGGTAGCAGTAGAACGCGCCCTGCGGGACGATCGCCGTCACGTCCGGAATCTCGTTCAGCATGCGATGCATCGTGACCGCCCGACGCGCGAATGCCTCGCGCATCATCGCCACCGCCGACAAGTCGCCACTGACCGCTTCCAGCGCCGCCGCTTGCGCGACGTTGTTGACGTTCGACGTACTGTGCGATTGAAAGTTGATCGCCGCCTTCATGATGTCGGGCGGGCCGATGAGCCAGCCGACACGCCAGCCCGTCATTGCATAGGTCTTGGCGACACCGTTGACGATCAGGCACTGATCGGCGAGTTCCGGAACGACCGTCGGCATCGACACAAATTTGTTGTCGCCGAACACAAGATGCTCGTAGATCTCGTCGGTCAGCACCCACACGCCGTTCTTAACCGCCCAACGGCCGATCGCGATGACTTCCTCGGGTGTGTAGACCGCGCCACTGGGGTTGTCGGGGCTAACAAACAGCAACACCTTCGTGCGCGGCGTGAGCGCACCATCGAGTTGCTCGACGGTCACTTTGAATCCGGCGTGCTCGTCGGTTTGCACGATCACCGGCACACCACCTGCGAGGGTGACCGCTTCCGGGTAGGTCGTCCAGTACGGCGCGGGGCAGATGACTTCGTCGCCCGGATCGCAGAGCGCCGCAAAGGCAGTGAACACCGCGTGCTTGCCGCCGTTTGTCACCAGTACTTGGCTGCCCTTGCACTCAAACCCGCTGTCGCGCAACGTCTTGGCAGCGATCGCTTCCCGCAACTCCGGCAAGCCGGCCGCGGGCGTGTACTTGTGCCACTTCGGGTCGCGGCAAGCGCGTGCAGCGGCCTCCACAATGTTCTCTGGCGTCGGGAAGTCGGGCTCGCCGGCGCCGAAACCGATGACCTTCTCGCCGCCGTCCTTCACCGCTTGCGCTTGCAGCGCCTTCGCCTTCGCGTCGACGGCCAGAGTGGCTGACTCGTTGATGCTGGCAAGTCGGGCAGACGTTCGGTTCGCGGCTCGGGTCACGGGTGCGATTCTACGTATGGGCTGTCGATCGGCCCCATGAATTGGCAAACTGGAATCGTGAACGTGCTCACCACGGCCTTCGAAGACCTTGGGAAACTGAATCGACCGATCATGGTGCTTGCACTGCGCGGCTGGTTCGACATCGCCGAAGTCGCGACTGACGCGGTCGAGACGTTGGCGACCGATCGCATCACTCCGGTGGTCGCCGCGATCGACCCCGACCCGTTCTTCGACTTCACCCAAGAACGGCCGCACGTTGCATTCGATGACGACGAGCAACGCCAGATCCATTGGCCGGAGAACGAGTTTCGTATTGCGCGGTTTCCAGGCAGCGCGCACGATCTCGTGTTGCTCGCCGGTGTCGAACCGCACCTGCGTTACGCGACGTTTGCCGATGCGATCATCGAGGTCGCGATCGAACTCGGCTGCGAGGTGGTGGTCACAGTCGGAGCCGCACCTGAAGCGGTGCCTCACTCGCGCCCGCCGCAGGTCACCGGCAGCAGCACGACAGTCGGCTTGGCCCGCGCGCTTGGTCTCGGGCGCCCGAAGTATCAGGGTGTGACCGGACTGGTGGGTGTACTGCAAGAGCGCCTTGACCGCGCTGGCATTCCCGCCGTCTCGTTGCGCGTTGGTGTGCCCCACTACCTCGGTAACGCCAAGCACCCGCAATCGTCGGAGGCCCTGTTGGGTCATCTGGAACATGTGCTTGGCATTTCAACGCCACACGGTTCGCTCGCCGAAGACGCCATGCGCTGGCGCGGCCTGCACGACGAAGCGGTCGCCGAGGATGAAGCGGCGGCCAGTTATGTCACACAGCTCGAAAGCGAGTATGACAGGCGAATGGAAGCAGCAATTCCGACCGCCGACGACCTTGCCGCCGAGTTCGAGAAGTTCCTCCGTGAGCAACGCGATGACTGAGCAATTCCTGCGCAACGTGTGGTACCCGGTCGCGTGGGAACGCGAAGTCGGCGACGGGCCACACGCAGCCAGGTTGCTCGGCGAGCGAGTCGTTCTCTTTCGTCGAACCGACGGCAGCTACGCGGCACTTAAGGACGCGTGCCCACATCGCAAGACCCCGCTCTCGCTCGGGCGGGTGCACGGCGACCACATCGAGTGCGGATATCACGGGCTGATGTTCGACTGCGCCGGCGAATGCGTGAAGGCGCCGACCAACGGAACAATTCCGGCTGGAGCAGTCGTGCGTAGTTATCCGGTACACGCGCGTTACGAGTTGCTGTGGATTTGGATGGGCGATCCCGCCGCAGCCGATCCTGTTGACATCTTCCACGTCGAGCACTGGGACGACCCGGAATGGGGCACCACGATCGGCGACGACATGGTCGTCGATTGCAACTACCTGTACATCACGGACAACCTGCTTGATCCGTCGCATGTTGCATGGGTACACGTCAGTTCATTCGCCGGCCAAGGTTCCGATGAAACACCACTACAGATGACGGTTACCGACGACGGCATCACCACTTGGCGTTGGATGATGGATTCGCCGGCCGCTCCGTTCTACGCGCCGTACCTCGAGTTCGAAGGCAACTGCGATCGCAAGCAGCAATACGAAGTTCGCTACCCGAGTCTGGCGCTTATCAAGGCTTACTTCTGCCCCGCTGGCACAGGCGGCGAGGACCAAGAGTTGCCGCCGAAGACGTTCATCATGGACAGCTACAACTTCCTGACCCCGATCGACGAGCACACGACGCGCTATTTCTGGTTCCAACAGCGCAACGTCGCACCCAACGACGCCGAAGTCTCGCGACGCTTCGCCGCTTCCGTGCGCGGCGCGTTCGAAGAAGACAAGGCGATCCTGACAGCAATGCAGCGCGGCATGGACGAATCAACCACTCCCACCATCAACCTGCGCAGCGATACCAGCGGCATCCGCTTCCGCCGCCGACTAACGCAACTCATCGAAGCCGAGGCCGGGTTGCTAGCCGACTGACGTCGTGGTAACGTACAACCATATGGTTGTACAAACTCGAGATCAAGAACACGTCGACCGGATGTTCCAGGCGCTTGCCGATGCGACGCGGCGCGACATCGTGAGCCGCGTCCTACAAGGCGAGTGTTCCGTTTCGACACTCGCCGCCGGCTACGAGATGAGTTTCGCGGCGGTGCAAAAGCACGTCGCCGTGCTCGAGCGCGCTCAGATCGTGACCAAGCAGCGCAGCGGTCGCGAACAACTGGTGCGCGCCAACATCACCGCCGTGCGCGCAGCGGCGCGCGTGCTCGACCACTTCGAAGAACTGTGGCGCGGCCGCATAGATCGCTTCGGCGACCTGCTTAACGAATCCAAGTCTCCCAAGACCAAGTCTCCAACGAAGGGAACCAAGAAATGACTGTGACCAACATTGAGAAGAACCACGATGACCTGACGATGGTCGTCACTGCCGAGTTCGATGCGCCCGTCGAGCAGGTATGGCAACTGTGGGACAACCCACGCAAGCTCGAGCGTTGGTGGGGACCGCCGACCTATCCGGCAACCTTCGTCGACTTCGATCCGAAGCCAGGCGGCGAAGTGAACTACTACATGACGAGTCCAGAGGGTGAGAAATTTCACGGCTGGTGGCGCTTCACCGCGCTCAACGCTCCCACCAGGCTGGAGTTCACGGATGGCTTCTCTGACGACAAAGGCGTGCACAAGACGGAAATGCCGATGTCCACTGTTGTGGTCTCACTCCGTGAACGAGCCGCCGGCGGCACCATCATGATCGTCACATCACAGTGGTCGACTCTCGATCAGATGAAAGAGATTATGCAGATGGGTATGGAGGAAGGCATGCGCGGTGCCATGGGCCAGATGGACGCGCTGCTCGCCTAACGCGCCCCGTCGTTCTAGGTTCGGGTCAACAACTCGATCACCGCGGCCCACGCGTTCGAGGTCGGATCAATCAAGTCGAAGTGATCCTCATCGGCGATGTCGACAACCTTGACGTCGCCGATGGGGGTCGGCACCGCGAACTGCGCGGGCACGATGTCGTCGAGAGCACCGCGCACAACCGCCAGCGGAACACCGGCGGAAGCCGTCGGCGTCGCGATCGCGTACTCCTCGGCCAAGTCGACGGCGCTTCCACCCATGAAGTCGGTGACCGCACCCGCTCCCACTTGCGCTGCATCGCTGGCTGCGAGGTCGAACACGGGGCCGAGCCCGATTGCAAGCCGCGGCACAACGAGCGGATGAGCACCAGGTGCTCCCGACGGCAGCGCACCGCGACTGCCCGCCCACAACGATAGGTGTCCACCAGCGGAGTGGCCAATGATCACGACGTCGTCGAGATCGAGCGCGACCGATTGCGCGATGAGTAGATCGATAGCGGCAGCGACATCTAGCAAGGTCTCGGGATATCCGCCGCCGATTCCGACGCGCCGGTATTCGATGTTGAGAACTGCGTAGCCGCGCGCGATCAAGTCCTCGGCGAGCGGCACCATCAGGTCGAGCCCATACTGCGCACGCCAGAACCCGCCGTGGATCAGCACGATCACCGGCGGCGCAATGCTGGTATCGGCGGGCAGGTAAAGATCGGCGAACTGCGACGGGTCGTCGCCGTACACAATGCGTCGCGGGTTGTCGTTGGCCACGTCAGGCACCTCCGCATCGGTCGAACACGCAACGGCACCGCACAGCAGAGCGACAAGCGCGAGCACAGGTTTGATTCGCATCAGCGTGCAGACGTGAACTCATTGATGTGCAGCTTGTCACTAATCGCGGCGCGATGATCCGCCCCTACCTCCGGGAAGCGTGCTCCGGTTCCGTCGGCGACTCGCGTCATCATCTCGAAGTTAGCCACAACGGCAGCGGCGTCGATCATGAAGAGTTCACCCGCCACGGCGACCAACGCCGTACGAGCCGCAGCAAGCGAACTCGCGTCGACACCCGCCGCCGCATCAGTGAACGCGACCAACTCAGCGCCAAACGGCAGACCCGGATCAACTTCAACTTCGGCAATCGCGCCGATGTCGGCGGGAGTTCCGGATTTCGTGCTGCTCCAACTGAGCATGCTGGCGTGAGAAGTCGTTCAAAAGAAGCATTCGCGTATCAGGGACAGTCGGCCGGCAACTAGCTCCATCTGCGGGCGACTGAGCGTTCCTCGGTTCCACAGCGGGTCGTCCATCTGCCGATCGCTCATGTACTGCGCTCCAGCGAGGCGCCAAAGGTTGTCCCACTCGTCGGGCAACGCGCTGAACGCTTGCACGACCGACGCGACCTGGTCGGCCGGCGCCGCAACGGGCACCCAGTTCAACTTCGCCGGCGCAAGTTCCGCTGCTTCGTGTCCCGTCGGCTCGCCAGCGACCGCGGATGGCAGCGCGGGCAGCGACAGACCGGCGGCGCGCGCAAACGCAATTGGCGCGACTGTTGCGATTACGACGCTCACGATCTCGACGAATTCGAGCGGATGCAATCCGTCAGTGATCGTCTGTTCGTACCAGTGCTCGGTGATCGTGCCCGCGTGGCGCGACATTCGATAGGCAACGTCGAGCACCGGATCGCCAAACGGACGCACCCACGGTGGGGATGGCGCGACAGCCAGAAACGCATCGCGCGCAACTTCGGCAATCTGTACCCGCCGTGCGCCTGTCAGTCGAGCACCGGGCGAAGCAACATGCGCGAGCGAAAGCCGATGAGCCTCGACCAGGTCGTCGCGCACGATCACGTCAGTCACGATCGCCGACGCTACTCGCGCCGAAATTCTCGAAGTGACGCGCTTAGTAGGGCTATGGGTCAGTTAGCGCGTCACTTCGTCGAATTTTGGCTTCGAAGGCTCCGCGATCAGCCGCCGGAGACGTCGGCTACTTTTTGCTTGCCGGCGCCTAGGAACGGCATCATGCCGCGCAAGCGCGCACCGACTTCTTCGATCTGGTGCTTGCGATCGGTTTCGCGCAGTTCGTTGAACTTGTGGCGACCGCTCTCGCTCTCGGCGACCCACTCCTTGGCGAACTTGCCGGACTGAATCTCTTTGAGGATCTTCTTCATCTCCGCCTTGGTCTTGGCGTTGACGATGCGCGGCCCGCGAGTGACGTCGCCATACTCGGCGGTGTCGCTGATGCTGTAACGCATGCCGGCGATGCCTTCCTCGTACATGAGGTCGACGATCAGCTTCACTTCATGGAGGCACTCGAAATACGCCATCTCCGGCTGATAGCCAGCATCGACCAACGTCTCGAACCCAGCGCGCACGAGCGACGTAAGCCCACCGCACAACACGACCTGCTCACCGAACAAGTCGGTCTCGGTCTCTTCGCTGAACGTGGTCTCGATCACTCCCGCGCGAGCTCCGCCGATTGCCTCGGCGTACGACAACGCCAGTGCATGGGCGCCGCCGGTCGCGTCCTGGTGCACCGCGATCAGGCACGGCACGCCACCGCCTTCGGTGTACGTACGACGCACGAGGTGGCCCGGGCCCTTCGGCGCGATCATGATCACGTCGACGGTCTTGGGCGGCCGAATGCGCTTGAAGCGAATGTTGAAGCCGTGCGCGAACGCGAGCGCCTTGCCCTTGCGCATGTGCGGCTTGATGAACTCTTCGTAGGTCGCCTTCTGCTCGGTGTCGGGCATCGTGAGCATGATCACGTTTGCCCACTTAGCTGCGGCGGCGAGATCCATCACCTTCAACCCGGCGGCCTCGGCCTTGGCGGCGGATTTGCTGCCCGCACGCAAGCCGACGACCACGTCGACTCCGGATTCCTTGAGGTTCAGCGCATGCGCATGGCCCTGCGATCCGTAACCGATGATGGCAACTTTGCGACCGCGAATGATCGACGGATCTGCGTCTGCCTCGTAATACATCTTTGCGGCCATGTCAGCCAGCCTTTCGTTCAAGTTTGGGGAGGGCGACGCGACCAGTGCGCTGCATCTCCACGATGCCATATTCGGTCAGTAATTCCACGAAGTCGTCCAACTTGTCTGGGTGACCATCAAGCGAAACGGTGATTGCGTCAACACCGACAGCGAGAATCTTTCCCTCGAAGATGTTGACCAGCTCGACAACCTGGCCGCGCTCGTCACCAGTGGCACGAATTGTGGCTAACAACAACTCGCGCTCGACGCTGCTGCGCGGGTCGAGCTCGGTGATCTTCACAACCTCGATCAACTTGAAGAGCTGTTTGACGATTTGCTCGATCGAAGTGCTCTCTAGGTCGACCACGATGGTGATGCGGCTGAAGCCCTCTTGCTCGGCTGGCGCCACGGCAAGGCTGAAGATGTTGTAGCCGCGCCGTGCAAACAGTCCCGACAGACGTGCGAGCACGCCCGGGCGGTTCTGCACCAGCACGGACAGGATGTGGTGATTGATCTCGCTCA
>JAYVVU010000097.1:0-2228 GCA_043786755.1 Actinomycetota bacterium | reverse complement strand
TCAGCGAGAACCGTCCGTCCGCCGAGGCGGCGAGCAAGGCGCTCGTGCGCAAACCGCAGATCGGCGATACGCGCCCAGCGGCACCGTCGGCCGCACCCGCAACGCCGACGATGCCCGGCCAACGCCAGAACGGCCAGCCGCGCGAGGGTGGCGGCGACGGTCCGAAGAAGAAGCGCCGTCGCGGTGGCAAGGGCCGCGGTAGCGGTGGTGGGAGCGGCAGCAGCAGTAGCGGCGGCGGCGGCGGCAACAGTCAGCGCAACGAGGCGCCGTTGTCCGAACTCGATGCCGATGTGCTCGAGCGTCGTCGCGGTCGCGAACGCAATGGTCGCCCGGTCGGTCGCTACCTCATGTGCGTGCAGGTGCGCCCGACGCTGACGCAGGTCGCGGTCCTCGAAGGTCGCACGCTGATCGAGCACTACGTCAGCCGCCCGGCCGACGACGTCAGCCAGATCCACGGCAACATCTACGTCGGCAAGGTGCAGAACGTGCTGCCCGGCATGGAAGCTGCCTTCGTCGACATCGGCACGCCGAAGAACGCGGTGCTGTACCGCGGCGACGTGCAGTACGACGCGGAAGACATCGTCGAGAAGTCGTCGCACCCGCGCATCGAGCAGATGCTGCGCTCGAAGCAACTGATCGTGTGTCAGGTCACCAAGAACCCGATCGGTGCCAAGGGTGCGCGGTTGACCCAAGAAGTATCGATGCCCGGTCGCTTCGTCGTTCTCATCCCGAACTCGAACACGTACGGCATCTCGAAGCGCTTGCCCGACGATGTTCGCCGGCGCCTGCGCAACATCCTCGACCGTCTGAAGCCGGAAGAGCACGGCCTGATCGTGCGTACCGCGGCCGAGCACGCCACCGAACACGAGTTGCGCGCCGACATGGGTCGCCTGCTCGATCAGTGGAACGCAATCGAGGCGAAGGCGAAGAAGGCGCAGGGCCCATCGCTGCTGTACCGCGAGCCCGAACTTGCGGTTCGCGTGATTCGCGAGGAATTCAACGCCGACTATCGCGGTGTCGTTATCGACGATCAGCGCCTGTTCGACGACGTGCACGACTACGTCAACGCGTTCAACCCGGAACTCGCCGATCGCGTCGAGTTCTACGACGCAATCGAAGACGGCCTGCCCGTCTACGAACGGTTCCACATCCACGAGCAGTTGCACAAAGCGCTCGATCGCAAGGTGTGGCTGCCCAGCGGCGGTTCGTTGATCATCGAGCACACCGAAGCGCTGACGGTCATCGACGTCAACACCGGCAAGAACGTGGGTACCTCCAACCTGGAAGAGACCGTCTTCCGCAACAACCTCGAGGCCGCCGAGGAAGTGGCTAAACAGCTGCGCCTGCGCGACATCGGCGGAATCGTGGTCATCGACTTCATCGACATGGAGATCCGCGACAACCGCCGCAAGGTGGTCGATGCCTTCCGCTCAGCCCTTGCCCGCGACAAGACCCGCACTCAGGTCTTCGAAATCGGCGAATTGGGCTTACTGGAAATGACCCGCAAGCGCATCGGCGAGGGTCTGCTGGTCAGCTTCGCGGACATTTGCCCGAATTGCCTAGGCCGCGGCGTGGTCATCGACCATGACTTGTTGGCCTAACGGAGGATGGCCGGATGATGAGGCACCGTCGAGCCACGGTCGTGGTGGTGGGCGGTGGGCACAACGGGCTGGCGATGAGCAAGCGGTTGTCGGTTCGGGGAGTCGATCACGTCGTGTTGGAGAAGGGCGAGGTGGCCGCCTCGTGGCGGACCCAGCGTTGGGACTCGTTCACGATGCTCACTCCGAACTGGCAGGCGCGTCTGCCCGGTCGGGTGTACGACGGCGACGATCCAGACGGATTCATGACCGGCAGCGAGGTCGTGAATTTCATCCAGACCTACGCCGACACGATCGGGGCGCCGGTCGAAACCGGCACCACGGTGACTGCAGTTCGACCGATCGAGGACGGCTACGAGGTCGTCACCGACCAGGGTACGTGGCGTTGCCGGTGCGTGGTGTTAGCTGGAGGCGCATGCAACATCCCCGTCATCCCGAATGTCGCTGCAGCCGTTCCGGCAGGCGTCACCCAGGTCAACCCACTCGAGTACCGGCATCCTGATCAGCTCGCTGACGGCGGCGTCCTCGTCATCGGGGCTGCCGCGACCGGACTCCAACTCGCCGAGGAGATCCACGCGTCGGGTCGACCGGTCACGCTGTCGGTTGGCGAGCATGTTCGGATGCCGAGGA
>JAYVVU010000096.1:0-2231 GCA_043786755.1 Actinomycetota bacterium | reverse complement strand
TGGGGAGACTCTCGACCTGACGCCGAGTCCGGACCGGAGGCGTCACGTCGGCGAGTTCGGCCATCAACTCGTCCACGTATTCGAGCTTGCGAAGCGCGGGCCATCCTGCGTAGCGCTTTCGCCAGACCGCCCGCGGCTGCAGCCACACGGCGAACGTCTCGGCGAAGTCTTCGACGGGGTGACTCTGCGCGTAGTACAGACGCAGGTGCTGCACGAACCGACGGCTCGCAGGATTCGGGCGGTACTCGGTGGGGTACTTGCGTCCAGGACTGCCAAAGTGCCGACGCCACGCCGCCCGCAACTGCAACCGATAGGCGTGCTGGAAAGCGTGCCCGCACTCGTGCCGCAGAAACTTGAGACAGGAGTCATGCGTGCCCCCTTCGACCTCGAGCATCTGCGCTCGCTCGAGCCGCATGAGCGTTGGATGCGCGAGATAGAACGGCAGCGCGATCCCGGGCACACCGTTAGGTGTGAACCAGTCGGTCGAGAGCCAATAGTGAGGGCGGAATCGGATGCCGCGACGCTGGAGGTCGTCCTCGAGCTCAGTGATGCAGTCGGCGATCCAGGTGCCTTCGATCTTCACCCCGAGGTCGCGGAGCCGCAGGTCCAGCAGACGCGGTTGCGCCCAGCGTGTCCAGGCTTGACGCCGTGAGCCGTTGGTGCGTGTGAGTGTCATGCGCGGGTCTGGAGTGGCACGTTGAAAGGCGGAGATGAGCGTCGCCCGAACTTCTTCTCGATCGAGGCCCTGAGTCGAAGTCTAGCATTCGGACTGGCGCGCGTTTCGAATCGATGGAGCACGCTACACGAAACCGGAAAGCCGCCGGATTAGCACCATCAAACCGCTCTAGAATCCCCATCAATGGGCCTCGTGCGTTCACGGTTCGTTTGGATCGGGATCGTGCTGTGCTGTGCCGCGGCAGCCGCCGCCGTGTTCGCTCGCCCCGTGCCCCAGTCGAATGCACTCGCGCTGTACTTCATCGACGTTGAGGGCGGCCAGGCAACACTGGTCGTTGCACCGAGTGGCGAAGCGCTCCTCGTCGACACCGGCTACGGTGCAAATGGACGCGACGCCGGCCGGATCATGGACGCGATGCGTGACGCCGGCGTCAGCCGAATCGACCACCTGGTCATCACACACTTCCACGTCGATCACATCGGTGGTGCGGTCGATCTGGCCAACCGCGTTCGGATCGGCGCCATCTACGACCACGGCGAAATTGGCGTGCCGGACGATGACGACATGCGCGATACCTTCGAGGGCTATCGCGCGATGCGAGCGCGTGTCTCCCACTCTGAGCCTCGTGTCGGCGCGCGTCTGCGCTTCGGAGACGGCACGCTCACCTGGGTCAGCTCGGACACGCGAACGTTGCCAGGGCGTCTGCACTCGGGAACCGGCGCCAATCCGTCCTGCTCGCTCGATGTGCCAGAGGCCGAGGACCCGTTCGAGAATCCGCGATCAACAGGGTTTCTGCTGGAATTCGGCCGGTTCCGTTTTCTGGACGTAGGCGACCTCACGGGAGAGCCGCTGGCCGCGCTCGTGTGCCCCATCAACTTGATTGGCCCCGTCGATCTGTATCTGCTGCCGCATCACGGCGAAGAGGACGGCACGTTTCCCGCCGCTCTGGACGGGTTCACGCCACGGACCATCGTTATCAACAATGGATCGCGAAAGGGTGCCCGGCAGGACACGCTCGACCTTCTGCACACTCGGGCCGCGCAGACGGACGTCTGGCAGCTGCATCGTGCGGTCGCACCAGACGTCAAGAACTACCCTGACCCGATGATCGCAAACCTGGACACATCGACAGCACATTGGATCAAGGCTGTCGCTGCTCGTGACGGGTCGTTCTTTGTGACGAACGGACGCACCCGAGAGACCCGAAGTTATCCATCCACCAGCGGGCGATAGCAGAGCGTGAGCCGACATCGCACTCTCATGCTGCGAGAGGAATCGTTGATCTGACAAACAATGCGTTGACGGGAGGCTTCACATGTCGTGGACTGACATTCCCCTGAGTCACGTGACGTTCGGCGTATTCGTGGGTTCATCGGCCGTTACCACCGTTGCGGTGGCCCCAGCTGACCTCAAGTTCCTCAGGTACAAACTGGTCACCCCCGATACCGTCGTTGTCGACTTCCGCATCGGCAAAGCGTTCTTCACTCCGACGACAGCCACGGTCACGGGCATCACGATGGCGCTGAAGGTGCCGTTCGCCTGTCCGTATTTTCCG
>JAYVVU010000095.1:0-5282 GCA_043786755.1 Actinomycetota bacterium | reverse complement strand
CAGGTGGTCAAGCTGCTGTTGAAGCACAAGCAGCTGCTGCAGCGTCCGGTGCTAGTGACGAAGAAGAAGGCGATCATTGGCCGCCCGAAAGAGCGTGTAACGAAGCTGCTCAGCTAGCGGCGTCGTTTGCCAGCGCCAAGCGCTTGCAGCACCAGTAGCAACAACACCGCACCGAGCGCAGCCACGAGGATTGACTTCACGTCGAGGTCGTCGTTGAACCCACCCTTGCCCGCGGCATTCATCAGTGCACCGCCGATCAGCGCGCCAAGCACGCCGACGGCGATTGTGTACAAACATCCCGCCTTGTCGTCGCGCACGATCCAGCGCGCGAGCAGCCCGGCAAGAAAACCGACGATGATCCAAGCAAGCAGGTTCATAAAGCCACGTTATGCGCGATCGAAGATCAGCACGAACTCCAGCAAGCCGTGGTCCTCGGCACTGATGCCGGGTGCGGACGGCTGCGAAACGTCGTAGTCGGCGAACACGATCGGGATCTGTCCGAGCACACCGATGCGACCCGCTTGAAAGGTTGCTTCCACTGTGAACGTCACCGACTTGGTAACGCCGTGCAACGTGAGGTCTCCGGTCGCGGTGGCGGTGATGGTTGTGCCGTCGGCGGGAACCCCGCCGAAGTCGATCGCTTCTGTGAGCACCATTGTCGCGGTGGGAAAGGTGCTGACCTGCATGATGCGCCCGTTGAATGCACTATCGCGCCGACCCTCGTCGCTCGAGAAGGAGGTCATGTCGACGGTGAACTCGCCGGCGGTTACGACTGTGCCTTCAATGCTGAAGTTGCCACTGATGCTTGTCGTGCGGCCGTTGGCCGTGGTGTCGAAGCCATTGATGCTTTCGTCGACGCGATATCCGACTTCGGATCCCTCGCCGATCGCCCATTCGCCATCAACGCCATCAGCCGTTCCACTCGTCGTTGCACCGGTCGTGTCGCCAGTCGTTGCATCGCCCGCCGTCGTTGTGGTCAGTCGATCCTTGACGTCGTTGGAGTCGAACTCGTCGTCGGCCTTGTTGATCACCTTCGCGTAGATGAACGACGCCGCGAGGACAAGCACGGCGAGAGCGAGAATTGCGACAACGAGTTTCTTCCAATGCTTGGCCATCGTTCGATACTTGCACACGCAACGATAGGTGAGGGGGTCAGGCTCCAGCGCCGATTCGTGCACCCGACGCTCGTACAGGCAAGACTGGCGCCATGACCGTCTCCGTGTTGCACGCTCGCACCATTCCAACCAAAGTCGATGCCGTCGGTGTTCCGGTTGCCACGACCGGCGTCGTGCCGCGCTCGCTCGGATTGAACCGCGCCGCCCTCGAGAAGGCTGGTTTCGATGGAACCGTCGGTCAGACGCTCGTGCTTCCCTCGGCGACCGGAGCGGCGCAAATCGCAGTGGGAATAGGTAAGGCCGAGGCGGTGAGCGTCACCGTGCTGCGCAACGCGGCAGCAGCGGTTGTGCGTGCGGCAGGCAAGCGAGCAACTGTTGCGACAACGCTGGCCGATCTCGCCGGCGTCGATCCTGCGAGAGCCGCGCAAGCCGTCGTCGAGGGCGCGTTACTCGCTGCCTATCGATTCGCTGGCATCAAGAAGGATCCGAACAAGAGCGCGTTGACCGAGCTCACACTGGTCGTCGGCGAAAAGCGCGGCACCGCTGCGCGCACCGGGGCGGCGCGTGGTGAAGCGACTGCGGCTGCCGCCTACCTCGCGCGCGATCTTGCTAACACACCCGCCGGTTACATGGCAGCGCGTCACATCGCGGAGAAGGCGGTGGAAATCGGCCGCACCAGCGGACTGACGGTTGAAGTCTTCAATCGCGATCAGCTCCTCGAGATGGGTTGCGGTGGGATGGTCGGCGTCAACGCGGGTAGCACCGAGCCGCCGCGCATGGTTCGCCTCACGTACACCCCGCGAAACCCGGTCGGACACCTCGCGATGGTGGGCAAGGGCGTGATGTTCGATTCCGGTGGCCTCAGCCTGAAGCCAAGTGACGGCATGTTGACGATGAAGATGGACATGAGCGGTGCTGCCGCGGTGCTTTCGTCGATGAGCACTTTGAAGGCGTTGCATTGCAAGTCGAAGGTCACCGGGTACTTGATGTGTACCGACAACATGACCGGTGGTGCTGCCACGAAACTCGGCGACGTGCTGACGTTCCGCAATGGCAAGACCGCCGAGATTCAGAACACCGATGCTGAGGGTCGGCTGGTCCTTGCCGACGGACTCTCGCTCGCGGTCGAAGACAAGCCCGACGCCATCGTGGACATTGCGACGCTGACGGGTGCCTGCATGGTCGCGTTGGGCACGAAGCTGGCCGGCGTGGTTGGCAACAATCAGCCGTTCATCGAAAAGGTGAAAGCCGCGGCCGCAAACACGGACGAACGAATTTGGCAGTTGCCACTGGAGGCGGCCTACCGCAAGTTGCTAGACAGCAATGTCGCCGACATGCGCAACATCGGCGGCCCGCACGGCGGTGCGATCACCGCGTCGTTGTTCTTGGCCGAATTTGTCGGCGATGTGCCGTGGGCGCACCTCGACATTGCCGGCCCGATGTCGGTCGATGCCGATGACGGCTGGTTGTCAAAAGGCGCCACCGGTTTCGGCACGCGACTGCTGATCGACTTGGCACTCGGCTTCAAGAAATAGACGGTCGGCACCCGATCTCGATTCAGATCTCGACGATGCGCGCGTCGACCTTGAGTACTGACAGCAAGTGGCGAATGCCGTCGGGGTCCGAGGTCAGCACAGCGACGTCGTCGCTATGGGCTGCACCTGCGACCGTGAGTGCGACAGAAGCGTCGATGACATCCGAGGTCGACGCACGCCCGCAGAGCAAGCCAGCCGCGCGTGCGAACGACCCGGCGAGTGCAACCTCGTCGCAGTGCGACAGTGCCCTCGCGAGCAGTACTTGGCGTGCACCGTCGCGCCAAGCCTGTGCAATCGCCCCCGACGGAACGCAAATGTTGTGGTCAGCGATCAGCGCGGTTCGTAGTGCCCTCCAGACCGATCGATCATTGCGGTCGAGTGCGATGAGAGCACCCGTATCCAGCACGAGCGTGTTCATCCCCACAGCAACTCTCTCGTGGCAGCTATCTCCTCGGCGGTGATTTCGCCGTGGATGGCTTCCCAGTCTTTGATGACGGCGAGCAGTCCTTCGCGAGACAGTCGCCGACGTGAAGCGTCAGCAATCCAAGACGAGACATTGTCCGCGTCGGCCTCGGCCGCCACGCGTATGGCCTCAGCGAGGTCGGCATCCAGCGAGATGGTGATTCGTTCCACGGCCATCAACGCATCATACTTCGTCATACTGTTGATGCCAGCGCGATTGCTTCCGCGGCGGCGGCGGGGGAGACGCCTACCGCGAGTAGATGTCGTTCAACGACCTCCGGGTCGTCCCCCGCGTTCATCATCACTTCGGCGAGTGTGCGACCGCGTTGCAACTCGGTGAGCGAGAACTCGCGCGTCTGCCACTGGTAGTGCATGGCGCGCAACGAGTCGGGCATGCGCGCGAGGTGGCGACCGGCGACCGGTGGAACCTTGCGCCGCACGGCGAGACCGCCGGGAACTTCTTGCGACACGCCGAACAACACGCAACGCTGCAACGCTTTGGTGAACGAGTTCGAAGTGCCGATTCCGTACGCAAGGCCGAGCATGCTGGCTGTCTCGCCGAGGTCCATCTCGTATCCCAGCGGATAGCGATCGAGGCCGGTGACCATGCGTCGCAGTGTCCACGTCGCAGTCGGGCCCAACACGTTGAGCCAGAACAGTTCGACGTACTGACTACGAACTTCGAAACCGACGGCTTCCACGATCGGGTCGTGCCATGGCACCACCATCACAGTCGGCGCGTCGGCTGCAAACGTAAGCGGTGCAAGCGGCATGGGCTTCCCCTAGCGGTGGTCAAGCGAAAGAACAGAGGGAAGCCGTTCAGCGTCACTGGGTGCAGCCGAGTCGTCCGATCGGCATTGTTGGTTGCCGATGATTGGTGAAATGCTGAGGTCGTGAACTCAAGTTGCCCGACCAGGTTCGATCTTCTCACCATCGACGTTTCGGATCCGCGACAGGAAGCACCCTTCTGGTGTCAACTATTGAACCTCACGGTCCAAGAAGACGAAGACGACGGACGTTGGATGGTTCTTGGTGATGGCTTGCAGGGCCGACTGATTGGGCTACAGCGCAGCGATGCCCGCGAGATCGCTGCCAGGTTGAACTCGCGACTTCGCCTCAGCTTGCGGGCACCAATTGCACTGCTTGATAGTGCGATTGCCCGAGCGTCTTCGCTTGGTGCCACCCGCGGCGCGTCGACGCTTGTTGGGCAAGGTGACACGGGCACAACGATGAGCGCGCCATCGGGCACTCCATTCGAGATCAATTGGCATCATCAGCCGGCAACAGTGCGGGGGGCAACGCTTGAGCTTGAACCCGATTCCGTGACGATCGATGTGCTTGAGCCGCGTCACACGAGTTTGTTCTGGCGCGCCATCACGGGATTTGAACTACTCGCCGACTCTGACGACGGCAGCCTCGTGCTGCTCGGTATCGCCGCGTGCCCATGGCGCCTCGCACTCCGGCGTTGTCCACCCGCGGGGATCGCCGAGCGGCCGCGCTCCCAACTTCACATTGATCTCGTGTGCGACGTCACCGACTTCGATAAGGAAGTCGACCGGATCGTCGACCTTGGCGCGGTTCGCCTTGGTCCTCAGCGGACCGAACACTTCGGACGTGGGCAGATCCTGCTCGATCCCGACGGCATTGTGTTTTGTCACAACGCGTACACATAGTACGACGACTACTGGCGCGGTCGGACCGCCGGTTGGCAGCCTGCGCAGTCGGGTGGCGGTGCGCTTGGGCCGTAGCCCGACGTGAGGCCGAGCGCGCCCGCGACGGTGAAGCTCAGGTGCACGTGGTCGTAATGGCCGACATCGCATTCGTCGAGTTCTAGATACGTCGTCTTCTCAAGATCGTCGGGTTCGTTGCTTTCCCAACATCTGTCGAAGAAGAGGATTTCTTGGATTCCCAGTCGGCGCGCGCGTGCCTGCTTGTTGCCCAATGCGTCTGTTGCGAGCAGCCATTCGATCATCGCCGTTCCGTGAGCGATGCGCTGGCGTCCCGATCCTTTACCGACCAAGAAATCGGACGCGCGACCTTGCGCGTGGTTGCTCCAACAGTCGCTGTAGAAGTGCATCGGAAGTTCTGGACCAGGCCCCGGCGCCGGGTAGATCTGGCCGTCGCAGTTTCGATTCGTATCCGACCGCAACAACTCGCGGCATTGGCCGAG
>JAYVVU010000094.1:0-12030 GCA_043786755.1 Actinomycetota bacterium | reverse complement strand
TGGCATCACGACGCTGCAGGCCGGCCTCGGCTGGGTAGTTGCGTGGGGCAAGGAGACCTTCCGCGGTCGCGACGCGCTAGCCGCCGAGCGCGATCGCGGCGTTGACCGCCTGCTACGCGGCATCGCCACCGAAGGCCGCCGGCCAGCGCGCGCCGACTGCACCGTGTTGCTCGACGGCAAACCAATAGGCACGGTCACAAGCGGCAACTTCTCGCCAGTCCTAGAGCACGGCATCGCGATGGCGTTCCTGCCACCAACAATCGAAGACGGCCAGGTGGTCACCATCGACGTCCGCGGCAGCGAACTGCCCGGCCGAGTCGTCCCAATGCCCTTCGTCGCCAAACACAAGACCTGACCGGCTCACGCGGCCGGCCGTCTGCCTGCTCGCCGGAACTTCGACAGCGCAAACCCGTCGAGTGCGATTAGCCCTGCGAGCACCGCGAAGCCGACGACGCGGCTAGCACCAGTGCAAAACGCGCCGTCGTCAATCTGGTTGACCATGAGCCCAAACGTCGACACGACCCCGACGGCGCTAGCGAACACGATTGTGACGAGTGCAGTGCCGCGAATTGCGGTCAGCCTCCAACACACGGTGACCATAACGACCGAGCCAATGAGTTCGAGCACGAAAAGCCCGCCCACCCAATCTGCCTTGGCGCTGGCGAGCCACTCATAATCGCTCGCGTATTGCCCAAACGGCCCCGCGTCGTGCATCGGGCGCTCAAAGGCGTCACAAAATCTCATCTCCGAGCCAACTGAAATGGAGAGGGCAAACGCCGTGATCGCCGTGGCGTACACGAGCGCCCATCCAAGAATGAGTGCGCGCACCACTGAGCGGCTGCTCGAATCAGGCACGCCGATCTCTGGCTCATTCACGATGCAATCCTGCTCCATCAGGCAGGCCGAGTGGCGCGCACCACCTCGCCGCATCATGCGGCGTTTCGTTTGGGTGGGCCAGTGGTCATGGTGGTTTTGTCGGGCAGGGTGACGGTGAGTATTCGGTCGGGGGCGAGGTGCAGGTCCCAGCCGCCTGTGTGCACGAGTGTGTGATGCCGAACGCAGATCGGTAACAGATTGTTCAGGTCAGTCGCTCCG
The DNA here is from genome assembly GCA_043786755.1 of Actinomycetota bacterium. Taxonomy (GTDB): domain Bacteria; phylum Actinomycetota; class Acidimicrobiia; order Acidimicrobiales; family Ilumatobacteraceae; genus UBA668. Next base: position 10,935 of record JAYVVU010000094.1, on the reverse strand, counting down.
CCGTTGCGCCACCACTTGACGTGATGGATTTTGCAGTGATCGAACCGCGTCGCACAGCCAGGAATCGCGCAGGTCGCGTAGGTGGCACGGAGCGCACGACGCTGCGCACGGTTGGCGAGGCGAGTGGTGCGGCCGAGGTTGAGCTCGCCAGGTGCGTGCAACACGACACCGTTACGCACCACGACGGTGTGCACATCCGCGATGCCGAACAAGTCGAGTAACACGCGGTGTGGGATCTCCACCGGTAGTCCCCAATCCACCGTTGGTTCACCAGTGGCCGGGTCGGGTGTGGTCGTGTCGACGACAACGATGACTTCGGGGGTACCGAGCCGGATGCCTTTGCCGTCGATGATGTTCAACAGGGCATGTGCTTGCAGGAACGACTGCTTCTCGATCGAGTCGGTGGGGCAGCCCTCGAGTGTCTTGTCGTGAAACAACGCTTCGGTCGCGGCTTTGATCTGGTTGTACAGCTTCAACCCGGTGACCGGATCGACGGAGAGGGTGAAGATGTTCATCCCTGACTGCATGTCAGTACGCCGGTGCAACCGGACTGCGCGCCGTTGTTGCTCGAGACGCGACATGCCGTCGTCGGTCGCCAGCCGGCGTTCCTCGGCGCGCAGCACGCGCGCGAACTCGCCGGGCGTGGATTGTGCGGCGATCGCGACCAGGCGTGCCTCGTCGGCGAGCAGCGAGTTTTGTTGGTTGCTGTCGAGTCGGCGCAGGCTGAGATCGAGTTGATCGAGATGACCACCGGCAACTTGTCCGTCCGCTAGGGCCGCGCCGAATGCTGGCGCCTTGGTCGCGGTGTTGGCGCGTTTGACGATGCGTTCCACATCACGCACATCGCTACGCGATGCCGTCGCCATCACATCCTCAGGCATCGCACCCATGTTGGCGAGCGCCTGCGCATACGCAAGCTGTTGCGACTCGCACCACGCCACTATCCGAGTGACGGCGGCGATCGCATCGACCACTACTGGGCGATCCGTAGAGGTGGCATCGGCAGCTACGGCTGAGTCGAACAGTTTCATGAACTGGGCACGTTGCATGCGCCTTCACCTCCCGAACGTGTCTCAAGTGAGTTGAGGTCGCTCTCGTTGCGTACGGAGCGACGATAGGTTCTCGGGGAAGCGAGAATTAGAACTCTAGTTCGTGGATGCGACGAAATGCAACTCAGCGTCAAAGAAATCTCGAAGTTCTTTCCAGCCCGGAATTCAGTTGGGGCCGAGGAGATCCCACAAGTTGCCGGCAATGTCGCGGAAGACTGCGACTTCGCCGTAGGGCTCGCTGCGGCGGGGGCGGACGAACTCGACTCCGGCTGCCACCATGCGCCGGTGCGTGGCTTCGAAGTCGTCGACTCGCAGGAAGAAGCCGACTCGTCCGGCGACCTGCTGGCCGACCACCGAACTCTGCACCGCACCGTCGGCTTGCGCCAACAGAATGCCGCCACCCCCGTCCGCCGGCCGCACAACCACCCATCGCTTCGCGCGGCCATCGTTCGTCAATGAGGGGGAGTCCTCGACGAGTTCGAACCCGAGCGCACCGGTGAAGAATGTGATCGTCTCGTCGTAGTCGTGCACGACGAGCCAGAGGATTACGCCGACTAGACGTTGGCGTAGGCCTCGAGCGGTTCGCAACTGCACATCAGGTTGCGATCGCCGTAGGCGCTATCAATGCGCGACACGGGCGGGAAGTACTTGCTCGCCCTCACCGACCGCAACGGATACGCACCCAGCTCACGCGGGTACGGCCGATTCCACTCGCCGAGCAAATCGTCGGCAGTGTGCGGTGCCATCCGCAACGGGCTCTCTTCAACTGGCCACTCGCCAGTTGCAACCCGGTTGATCTCGGCGCTGATCGCCAACATCGCTTCGCAGAAGCGATCGAGTTCGTGCAACGTCTCGCTCTCGGTCGGCTCGATCATCAACGTGCCCGACACGGGGAAGCTCATCGTCGGCGCGTGAAATCCAAAGTCGATCAAACGCTTGGCCACGTCGTCAACAGTCACGCCGGTCGCCTTCGTAATCGCGCGCACATCGACAATGCACTCGTGGCCGACTCGACCGTGAGCGCCCGTGTACAGCACCGGAAACGCGTCGTTCAGTCGCGTGGCGACGTAGTTCGCGTTCAGGATCGCGGCCGCCGTTGCAGCCCGCAAGCCTTCGCCGCCCATCAGTGCGATGTACACCCATGAGATCGACAAGATCCCGGCTGACCCAAACGGTGCAGCCGACACCGGGCCAACCGGCGAGGCACCCGCCTCTGCGAGTGGGTGCCCAGGCAGGAACGGCTTGAGGTGCGCGCGCACGGCCACGGGCCCGACCCCTGGCCCGCCGCCGCCGTGGGGGATGCAAAACGTCTTGTGCAGGTTGAGGTGGCTGACGTCGGCACCGAACTTGCCCGGCCGCGCCAGACCGACCAGCGCGTTGAGGTTCGCCCCATCGATATACACCTGCCCACCGAACTCGTGCGCGATGTCGCAGATCTCAGTAATGCGTTCCTCAAACACACCATGCGTCGACGGATACGTAACCATCGCAGCCGCCAACTTGTCACCCGCAGCCGATGCGTGTTTGCGTAGGTCGTCGAGATCGATATTGCCGTGATCGTCGCACGCCACAACGACGACCTTCATACCGGCCATCACTGCGCTCGCCGCATTGGTGCCGTGCGCGCTCGACGGGATCAGACAAACCGTTCGCCCGTCTTCATTGCGACTGCGGTGATACGCACGAATCGCCAGCAGCCCAGCGAACTCGCCCTGGCTACCGGCATTGGGTTGCAAACTCACCGCGTCGTAACCTGTGATCGCAACCAGCATCGCCTCGAGTTGATCGATCATCTCGCGATAGCCGACGGTCTCGTCGTCGGGCGCGAATGGGTGCACTCCCGCAAACTCGGGCCAGGTGACGGGAATCATCTCGGCGGCCGCGTTCAGCTTCATCGTGCACGAACCCAGCGGAATCATCGTGCGGTCGAGCGCCAGGTCCTTGTCAGCCAGCCGGCGCAGGTAGCGCAGCATCTCGTGCTCGGTGTGATAGCGGTTGAACACACTCTGCGTCAGAAACTCCGAAGTGCGCCAAGCACGGATACCGTCGTGCTCGGCACTCACATCGCTACCGGCCTCACCGGCACCCAACACAGCCAGCACGCGGTTCACCAACTCGACGGTCGTGCCTTCATCAAAACTGAACGCAACGTGTCCGGCATCTACCCGGCGCAGATCGAGCCCAGCTGCGCGGCCAGCTGCAATGACACCATCTGCATCGCATGGCACGCACAACGTGTCGAACCAACTGTCGTGAGCCAGTGACTTGCCAGCGGCCTGCAACGCGGCAGCAGCCACGCTGGTCAAGCGATGGATGCGCTCGGCGATGCGCCGCAATCCTGCGGGGCCGTGCCAGCACGCATACATGCTCGCCATGTTCGCCAACAACACCTGTGCGGTGCAGATATTCGACGTCGCCTTCTCCCGGCGAATGTGTTGCTCACGCGTTTGCAACGCCAATCGCATCGCGGGCCGTCCCGCCGTGTCGGTGCTCACACCGACCAATCGGCCGGGGAGCGACCGGGCCATCGCTTCACTGGTCGCGATGAACGCGGCGTGCGGACCACCGAAGCCCATCGGCACGCCGAAGCGCTGCGCCGACCCAATCGCGACATCAGCGCCAAGTTCGCCAGGGGGAGTGATCGCAACGCACGCGAGTAAATCGGTGGCAACGACCACCACGGCGCCCGCCGCGTGTGCGCGCTCGATCAACCCGCGCCAATCGGGCACCGCACCAGTCGATGTCGGCAAGCTCAGCAGTAGTCCGAAGCCTTCCGGGAAACCACCAGCGACAGCCGCGTCGTCGACCAACTCGATATCGATCCCGATCGGTTCTGCACGCGTGCGCAAGACGGCGAGTGTCTGCGGATGGGTATCGGCGTGCACCAGAAACGCGTCGCTCGCGTTCTTCGACACGCGCCGCGCCATAGTCATCGCTTCCGCGGCAGCGGTCGCCTCGTCGAGCAGCGAAGCATTCGCCAGCTCGAATCCCGTCAGGTCGGCGACCATCGTTTGGAAGTTCAACAGCGCCTCGAGACGACCTTGGCTGATCTCGGGTTGATACGGCGTGTACGCGGTGTACCACGCCGGGTTCTCGAGCACGTTGCGCTGAATCACCGGGGGAGTGATGGTGCCGTAGTACCCCTGCCCGATCAGGCTCGTGCGACCCAGGTTGCGATCGGCGAGCACGCGCAGCTCTGCGAGCACGTCGGTCACCGTGCGACTGCCAGGCATCGGCAGCGACTCGGCCATGCGGATGGAACCGGGCACGGTCTCAGCCAGCAACGCATCCAGCGACGCGGCACCAATCGTGCGCAGCATGTGCGCCTGCTCGTCAGTGGTCGGCCCGATGTGGCGACCGACGAAGTCGTCGGCACCGAACAGATCGGCGAGTGCGACACGGTCTCGAGAAGAGTTGACAGTCACTTGGAAGCCTCCTGGCCTTGCCCTGCCGTTTAAAGAACCGGCGTAGTGGCGCGTTTGAGTTGCTTCCCCCGCTGTCATGGTTGCCTGAGAGCTTTCTCCGCTGCGACAACTCGTCGCGATTACTGCGGATTTCCCCTTCGGCGAGCCGGCGAGCCGACTTCTTTCCAGCGTTGCCACACCCGGTCGGTCCGTTGGCCTGAGAGATTCCGGGGAGGTTGCTCCTTCGGCGCCCCCACGCTGGCTGCGTCGGTAGCTCTCCCGGCCGGGTGTTACGGCAAGAGCCACCATATACCGAACGGCACAGCGCTCGTATGCGGTCGCCGGATGAGCTCACTCGCATCGGGCCACGGCTGACACCCAATGCGAAATGTCCTAAGCTCGCACCCGAAGCAAGACCGACAAAAAAAGCACGGCAAGTCAGCTACGGCTCGCACAGCACGCCCCTCAGGAGGACGCGAAATGGGACTTTTCAAGCAGATGAAAGACATGAAGGACATGGTCCATGCGGCACCGGGCCTCATCGACCAGTCACAGGAAATGGCCGCCAACGCACAAGTCATGCAGCAGCAGATGATGGCCCAACAGCAGGTTGCGATGCAGCAGGCAATGGGCCAGGCAGGAGTTGCTGGAGCAGCGGCACCACAACCTGGTGGGCTCGATCCGATCGCCGGTGTCGATCTGCAGAAGTACGCCAAGATCTGCAAGGGCATCTCGACGTTGAACTACGACCAGTCGCTGCTGCCAGGTATCGCCGCCTCCAATGGTGTCGACGCCGCTTCGTGGGCGCAAGCAGCCGAAGGCTGGGTTGCGCGTATCAAGGCCGATCCGGGCGTCGCTTCGGCCTTCTCGGCTGCCTACCAGGTGGCCTGATCACCATGGGCTTCATGAAGGACATGAAGAAGTTGTCCGATCAGGGCAAGGCACTGCAGAAGCAGTACCCCGTGCAAGATCAGTTGGCCAACGCGCAAGCCTCGATGGCCAACGCGAACGCGATGATGGCCAACATGGCTGCAGCATCGGCGGCGGCAACGCAGGCGATGACCAATGGCGTGGACGCGACGGCGACCATCACGGCTGCACGCCAGACCGGCGCACAGATGAACTTCAACCCGGTGATCGAACTCGACCTGCTGGTCATGATGCCCAGTGGCATTCCGATGCCGGTCACGCGTCAGGAGACTGTCGCGCAGTTGCACCTGCCGCGCTGCCAAGTTGGTTCGAACCTGAAGGTGAAAGTTGAGCCCAACAACCCGAACAGCTTGTGGATCGATTGGAACACTCCAGCCTGATTCACAGTCGTCTCAACGACGTTTGGTCGGCCGGCGCACGCTTCGTGCGCCGGCCTTTCCATATGTTTCGACAACCCCGAATTGTCGACGCGTGCATCGTGTTCAACGAGCTCGACCTTCTTGAGCTGCGACTTAACGAACTGTGGGACCTAGTCGACCACTTTGTCGTCGTCGAGTCACCCATCACCTTTGCCGGCCGAGTCAAGCCATGCTTTGTGGCCGACGCCGCGTCGCGCTTCGCGCCGTACGTCTCGAAGCTGACCGTCCATCGCGTCAGCGCGCCAGATGCGCCGACCACTGTGATCGACGACTACGACGGTCGTCTCGCGATCGAGGTGGCGCAACGCGACGCAATTGGCGAGGCACTGGTGCCGCTCAATCTTGATCGCGACGACATCGTGATGATCAGCGATGTCGACGAACTACCGCGCGCAGAGCTCGTCGGCCGTCTCCGACGGCTGCTGCGCTGGCACGCGTTCTGCGTATTCGTAATGCGCAATCATCGGGGCTACATCAATAACCGCTCCGACACCGCGCTCAACGGCGTGCGATTCTCGGCGACCGTCGCCACCCGCTACGAAACGCTGACCAAGATCGGCGCGCACCGCGTGCGTTGCGACCACGGGCGAGCGCCAGCGATCAATGCGGCCCACGATCGACGCTGGAGTTACGCCGAGAACGGTGGCTGGCACCTGTCGTCGGTCGGCGGTGCCGCCGCGTTCTGGACCAAGGCGTGGAACTTCGCCCACATCGAAGACCCGTACCGCGTCGTTCGGGTGCCGCAGTATCCGACGGAGATCGCGGTTCACGAACTCGCGCTCACGCGCGAGCGCTGCCGTGCGGCTCAGCTGCTGTACCTCGAGCATTGCGATGGGGCCGACTTCGTGCCACTGGCGTTCGATGAGTTCGCGATCGACGACGACCTGCCGCGCTACCTGCGCGCCAACAAGGAGCGCTACCGCGGGCTCTTCTTCTTCACCGACCTGACACCCGGAAGTGCATCGTCGAGCTATTCGACCGTGCCGTAAGCACCCTGTGCGCCCGCGGCACCCGCCGCCTTGACCTCATCGATCGCGGCGCGGAGATCTGCGGCGAACGTCGCGATCTTGCCGTCGTGCACAGCGTTGACCGTGCAGTGCAGCGATGGGGGAGGCCCTTGGCGGTCGATGTACCAACCGCGTCGCCACAAGGCATCGGCGAGGGCGTACACATCGAGCGTCGCCGGGTCGGCAGCACCAAACGCCAGCAAGGTCGTATCCGGCTGTGCCCGTAGCCGCAACTCCGGTGTCGCGCCGATAACGGCCGCTAGTTCCTCGCACGCACGACGCGCCGCAGCGGTAACGCGCATGTAGCCGTCGTCGCCAAGGTAGTGCATCACAGCCCAGGCTGCGGCCATCGCTCCGCCACCCTTGGTTCCCAAGACGCCCGACGAGCCGTAGGCGCCGCCCAGCCAATTGTCGGTGGCATACGTCTGGTAGCTGCGCAGCTTCTTGTTGCGATGCATGATCACTGACGCACCCTTGGACGTGTAACCGAACTTGTGCAGATCGACCGAGATGCTGGTCACGCCCGGAACGGCGAAGTTCCAGGGCGGAATCTTGTGCCCAAGCCGTTCCATGTACGCGAGCACCACGCCGCCCATGCATCCGTCAATGTGGCAGTTGATATCGCGCGCGGCCGCAATGGCAGCAATCGCTTCGATCGGATCGATCACACCTTGCGGGTATTGCGGAGCCGAGCCCACCAGCATGACCGTGTTCTCATCGATCGCTGCTTCCATCGCGGCAACATCGGCGCGCCAATCGCTGCGCACAGCGACGCGACGACTGTCTAGTCCGAAGTAATAGCAAGCCTTCTCGAACGCGGCGTGCGCGCTAGTCGGAAGCACGACATTCGGATTCGTGATGCCCTTCTCCTTGCGACCGCGTTCGCGCGCAGCCTTCACCACCAGCAGGATGCTCTCGGTGCCGCCGCTAGTCATGAAGCCCGCACCTTCATCGCCTGCGTGCAACCAACCACCCACAGCATCTACGACCTCAGCTTGAATACGACGCAGACTTGGGAACGCATCCGTGTTCAGTGCGTTCTCAGTGGCGAAGCGCGCATAGGCGGCCTCGGCAACGGCGACCACATCGTCACCAGCAGTGTAAGCCAGCGTGAACGCGCGCCCTTCGCGCCAGCGAACGTCGTTCGCCTTAAAGCCATCGAGCTGAGCGAGTACATCGTCGCGATCAAGACCGTGCGCGGGGAGTGCCATGCAGCGAACGTACCCGACGGCGCGGTGCTCGCCGTCTACGCTGCCAACCCATGGGTGTGCCCAAACGCGCGGACTTTCTTCTCGATCCTGACATCGTCTTTCTCAACAACGGTTCCTTCGGCGCAGTGCCGCGGGTCGTACAGGAGGGTTACGAGCGCCTGCAGCGCGATATGGAACGCAACCCCGTTGCGTGGCTACAACGACGCGCGCCGGAACTGATGGCCGATGCGCGTGCCCGCGTTGCGCGTTACGTCGGGACGGCAACCGACGACATTGTGTTCTTTCCCAACCCGACGACCGCGGTCAACATGGTTGCCCGCACCTTGCACCTGGCGGCGGGCGACGAGATCGTGTCCACCGATCACGACTACGGCGCTATGTTTCGCACCTGGACCCGGCTGTGCCGCGAGGTCGACGCGAAGTACGTACGCGTGCATCTTCCGTTGCCGTTCACGACCGACGACGATTACATCGAGCGCGTGTGGAGCGCAGTCACGCCGCGCACACGCGTGCTGTTTCTCGATCAACTGACCAGCGCGACGTCGCTGATTCTCCCGGTCGACGAGCTGTGCCGTCGGGCGCGCGCCGCCGACATCATTTCGATCGTCGACGGTGCGCACGTGCCGGGCCACTTACCGCTCGATATCCCCGCTATCGGCTGCGACATCTTCACCGGCGCCCTCCACAAGTGGCTGTGCGCCCCGAAGGGCTGCTCGTTCCTCTACGCCCGCAAGGAAGTGCAGTCGTGGCTCAAGCCGCTGGTCACAAGTTGGGGGTGGGAAAGCGACCACCCGACCGATTCGCAGTTCATCGACTATCACGAGTGGCAAGGCACGCGCGACCTCTCGCCGTTCCTTGCTGCTCCGTTGGCCATCGACTTCTGCAACGCACACGACTGGCCAGCCGTTCAAGCCGAGGGGCACAGTCTCGCCGTGCTCACGCGCGATCGCATCAACGAGCTCACCGGGCTCGAGTCAATTTCTCCGGATGACCACATCGGGCAGATGGCTTCAATTCGATTGCCCGACTACATCGATCCAATTGCACTCAAAGCGCAACTGTTCGACGAGTACTTCGTCGAGGCACCGCTACCAGTTGTGAACCGCGAGTCGTTCATTCGAGTGAGCTTCGCCGCCTACAACACCGAAGCCGACTCCGACGCTGTTGTCGCCGCGCTGAAGTCATCGCTTTCTTAATATGAGCGCGGCACTAACTCTTGCCGTCGCGGCAGCCGTGCTGCTCGGCGCCTCCGACTTCTACGCCGCTCGTGCGGCGCGCACCACCGCGTCGATCACGGTCACCCGCACCGCCGTGCTGACCAGCGCTGTGCTCTCACCGTTGTTGCTCCTGGTGGTCGACTCGCACTGGATCCTGAAGGATTCAATCCTTGGAGCTGTTGGCGGCCTGGCGATGATCACCGGGCTGATGTTTCTGTACCACGGCTACTCAGTCGCTCGGATGGGAGTCGTCGCGCCCTTGTCGTCGGTGCTGTTGGCGACCGTGCCGGTGCTGTGGGATCTCATCAACGGCATTCGCCCCGGTCTCACATCGGGCATCGGCATGGGCCTCGGCGCAATCGCGCTGGCACTCACCTCGTACACACCCGGCGGCTTAGGCAGCACAACTATTAGTAACACGACCAGGGGCGCGCTGCTCGGTTTGGCGAGCGGCATGGCATTCGGCATCGCCTTCACCGTGCTTGGCCAGATCTCCGACCGCGCGGGCCTTGCTCCGTCGATCGTGCAGCGCGCATCAGGCATTGCCTTGCTGATCACCATCGGAGTTGTGCGCAAGGAGAGGTTCATCGCCGAGGGGTTGGCGCGCACCCGGAGTGCGATCGCCGGCGTCTTCGGGCTGATGGGAATCGCCGCACTGCAGCTCGCGTTCCGCAAGGGCGACGCCGGCCCCGTGTCGGTTGCGTCGTCGCAGTTCGCCACGGTGGCCGTCGTGCTGTCTGTGATCTTTAACCGTGAGCGCATGCGCTGGTGGCAGGCGATCGGTGTTGCCAGCACCGCGTTGGCCGTCGCGCTGATCGCCGCTGGCGGCTGATCAGCGGGGGAGTTGCGTGATCTCGATGAATTGGTTCTCGGGAAGGACCTGCTCTGCGAACGCACGCAACTTCGAAGGTGTGACGAGCCCGATCAACTTCAGCTGCCGGCTGTAATCGTCGAACGTCTCGGGGTAGACGAGCCACCGCTCGATCAGCGTGATGATCTGCGCGTCGGAGATGAAGTTGTATGCATCTTCGGCTTCGGCCACCGCTGCATCGAACTGCTCATCGGTCGGCCCGCTATCGCGTAGATCATTCAGGTTGCTGCGCAGTACGCGTGCGATGGTGTCCATATCGCTTGGCGCCCCCGAGATCGAGATTGTGACCGTCGCCTCGTTCTCAGGTCGACTTGAAATCGAGATGGATGCATTCGGCGAGTACGAGACGCCCGACTCCTCGCGGATTGCCTCGGTGAGGCGGATGTTCAGGACAGATGCCAACAGACCGGCGAGGATTTCGTTCTCACTCGAAGCGCTGGCGGTGGTGGAGTACTGAACTGTCAGCGAGGCCTGATCGCCGGTTCCTGCGTTCACCGTGCGCCGCTCGATGCCGGCGGGTGGCTTAGGGGCGACGGCACTCGCGGTCTCGGTGTTCCCCGTTGACGGCAGATTGCCGAGGTATCGCGCGGCGAGGTCGACCGTCGCCTCTAGATCGAGATCCCCGGAGATGATGAACACGAAGTCGCCGGCGTTGCCAAAGCGGTCGAGCCACACGCGCTCGAGGTCGTCGGTCGTGATGCTGGTCAATTCCTCTTCGCTCAGCAGGATCCGATGACGAGGGTCGTCGCCGTAGCGCGCATCGTTGAGCTCGAGTTGAACGGCGAGGTCGGCGTTGGCCGCGGTATCGACGAGGTATTCGAGATTCC
>JAYVVU010000093.1:0-5294 GCA_043786755.1 Actinomycetota bacterium | reverse complement strand
GAGGGCAAAGCGCAGTGGGCTGCGCAAGCGGCGACGCCATCCGTCGCATCACTGCTCATGCGCAGTCGTGTCAGCGAAGCGGAGAGCCTGCTCGATCTCGCGGGACTTGGTGGCTTTGTTGCAGTTGAGTGGACGTCGCCACACGTCACATAAGTAACTGTTTGTGCGCAACGCGGCGCGGGTACCCGCTACCCAGCGTGGAACTTCCCACGGAACCAATCCCCTGGAAAGGGCGTGAAGCCGTGTTGAACTCGCGGAATAGAGCTGTAGTGGTGTCGTCGGTGTTTGGCCTGGCGCTCGGTCTTGGCAGTTTGGCAGGAAGCTCCGCCGTGTTTGCAGAGCGGCCGCAGGTCGCGGCGACCGTAGTTATTTGCCATGCGACGGGCTCGGAGAGCAGTCCGTACGTCATGATTGAGGTTTCCGTAAATGCAGTAAACGGAACCACCACAGAGAGCCTTGGTGATCACTTGGATAACCACACCGGCCCACTGTGGTTCCCGGGGGCCAAGGCCGCTGGGGTGGAGTGGGGCGACATCATCCCGCCAGTTGCCGGTGTCACTCCCGGGCTCAATTGGCCCGCGGGCGAGGCCACCCTCAACAACGAGTGTGAGTTGTCGGCGACCGGCCTGTTGCCAACAACAGGGCGCGGTACGAGTGGTCTGCTACTGCTCGGCGGAGTCTCAGTGGTCGTCGGTGCGATGCTCGTGAGCCTCAGGCGCAAGTCGGGTAGTCCGCTGACCTTCTGACTTACTGACCTGTTCGGTGCTCGTGTGATTCGCGGGTACCGGGCAGGCTGTCGGGAGCGGCTTCTGGGCCGGCCGGCTTTGGTGACTTTCAGACCCTCCGACGGGCGGAGCATTCGAGTGGCACGTACTCGGCTACCGTCGTGAGCCGATGAGCGAGCAAAAGATGGCGGCGCGGCGGGGAGCGCTGGTGATTGGTGCGCTTGGTGTGGTGTATGGCGACATCGGCACCAGCCCGCTCTACGCATTCAGGGAAGCCTTCACGGAAGAGACGCACGTCCTGGAGGTCGATCGCGTCAACGTCTTCGGTGTGTGTTCGCTCGCCTTCTGGGCGCTGATTCTGATTATCTCGGTGAAGTATCTGTTCTTTGTGATGCGAGCCGATAACCACGGTGAGGGCGGCATCCTCGCGCTCACCAGCTTGGTGATGCCACGTCGCGAGACCGTGGCCAAGGCCGGGATATTGGTTGGGCTCGGTGTATTCGGTACGGCGCTGCTGTATGGCGACGGGATGATCACGCCGGCGATTTCGGTGCTTAGCGCGGTTGAGGGTCTTGAGGAGGTCAACACCTCATTTGCGAATTGGGTCGTGCCGATCGCGATCGTCATCATCGTCGGCTTATTCCTCGTTCAAAAACGCGGCACCGGTGCGGTCGGAAAAGTCTTCGGCCCAATCATGATCGTGTGGTTCGCGGTGTTGGCAATCCTCGGGTTGCGTCAACTGCTTCACGGCACCGAGATCATCCAATCGATCAATCCGGTGTGGATCGTTCGCTTCTTCAGCGACGACAGCGCCAACGCGTTCCTCTCGCTCGGCTCGATCTTTCTGGTCGTGACCGGCGGCGAAGCGCTGTACGCCGACATGGGGCACTTCGGCCGTAAGCCGATCCGCGTCGGTTGGTACATGGTGGTGCTCCCGGCGTTGCTGCTGAACTATTGGGGCCAGGGAGCGTTCTTGCTACGCAATCCGGAGGCGGTGGAAAAGAAGTTCTTCTTCCTGATGGTTCACGAGGGGCTGAAGCTGCCCTTGGTCGTGCTCGCCACCATGGCAACGATCATCGCATCGCAGGCTCTGATCTCGGGCGTGTTCTCACTCACGCAACAGGCAGTACAACTCGATTACCTGCCACGTATTCGAATCGAGCACACCTCGCGAGATCATGCGGGTCAGATCTATGTGCCTCTCGTGAACTGGCTGCTGATGATCGCGTGTGTGGGCCTCGTGATTGGGTTCCAGACGTCGACCGCGCTCGCCGCCGCGTACGGTCTTGCCGTCACGATGACGATGGCCATCACGACGTTGGTGTTCTTCCGCGTTCTGACCGATCGGTGGGCGTGGCCGCGCTGGAAGGCGTTTTTGGTATGTGTGCCGATGCTGCTGATCGAACTTGGCTTCCTCGGCGCCAACCTGCCGAAGATTCCTCATGGCGGATGGTTCGCCCTTGGCATCGGTGGAGTCCTGATGGTGCAGATGGCCACCTGGCGGCGTGGCCGACAACTTGTCGCCGCACGCATACGCCGCGGTGAGCGTCCGATCGCCGAAGTGCTTGACCAGGCGACCAATCTCAAGAAGGTCAGCGGTACGGGTGTATTCCTGTTCAAAGATCTGGGCAAGGCGCCGCCGGCGCTACTCAACAACCTGCGCCACAACAAGGTATTGCACATGACGACGCTGCTCGTCAGCGTCGAGACGGCGGCCGAACCGCGTGTTCCTGAGGCCGAGCGAACAATGGTCACGAAAGTGGAACCGGGCGTCTTCCAGATCGTGATCAGCTACGGGTTCATGGAGGAACCCGACGTTCCGGCGGCGCTCGCCGGCATCGAGGTTCGCGGGCTGCACTTCGACACCAACGACGTCACATACTTCATCGGCCGCGAGTCGGTGATTGCTGGCAAGGCACCGGGAATGAACCCTGCGTTCGAGCATCTCTTCGTCTGGCTCAATCGTGGTGCAGACAGCGCGGTACGGTTTTTCAACCTGCCCGACGAACAGGTATTTGAGGTCGGCTCACGAGTGGAGATCTGATGCCTCCGAGTAGCAACAACGAACAGAACGACACAATCGACGCGCTAGCCAACGAGCAACGCAGGTTCCCGCCTTCGCGCGAATTCAAACGCGACGCACTCGTCTCCGACACATCGCTGTACGACCAGGCCAACGCCGACTACCAAGGGTTCTGGGCCACGCACAGCGCCGACCTGCTGCACTGGAACAAGGAATGGCACACCATCTGCGAGTGGGAGCTGCCCTATTCCAAGTGGTTCGTAGGCGGCGAGTTGAACGTCAGCTACAACTGCCTGGATCGACATGTTCTTGCTGGTAACGGCGAGCGCGTTGCCTTTCATTGGGAAGGCGAGCCCGGCGATACGCGCACGGTCACGTACGCCGACCTGCTCGACGAAGTGCAGCGTTTTGCCAACGCCCTCAAAGCACTCGGAGTTGCGAAGGGCGATCGGGTCAACATCTACCTTCCGATGATTCCGGAAGCAGCAGTCGCCATGTTGGCGTGCGCACGCATCGGCGCTGCGCACAGTGTCGTGTTCGGTGGCTTCAGCGCACAGAGTCTCAGCGATCGCATCAACGATGCATCGGCGAAGGTGCTCATCACCGCTGACGGCGGCTATCGCCGTGGCGAAGTGATGCCACTGAAGCCGGCGGCCGACGAAGCGTGCGCGACCACACCATCAATCGAGCACGTTGTCGTGGTGAAGCGCGGTGGCAACGCAGTGACGATGGTCGACGGTCGCGATCACTGGTATCACGACCTGGTGGCTACTGCGGATCCGGTGTGCCCCGCGGAGCCGATGGACAGCGAGCAACTGCTGTTCCTGCTGTACACGAGCGGCACGACTGGCAAGCCAAAAGGCATCATGCACACGAGCGGCGGCTACCTGACGCAAGTCGCGTTCACTCACAAGTACGTGTTCGACTTGCACCCCGAGACCGATGTGTTCTGGTGCACGGCCGACGTCGGTTGGGTTACGGGCCACAGCTACATCGTGTACGGGCCGCTGGCTAACGGTGCGACGCAAGTGATGTACGAAGGCGTGCCCAACTATCCCGGCAACGATCGCTTGTGGGCCATCATCGAGAAGTACCGCGTGACGAAGTTCTACACGGCACCAACCGCGATTCGAACGTTCATGAAATGGGGAGTGCAAGAGCCGGCGAAGCACGATCTGTCGTCGTTGAAGCTCATTGGCTCGGTAGGCGAGCCGATCAACCCGGAAGCGTGGATGTGGTATCACGAAACGATCGGCGGTGGGCGCTGTCCGGTCGTTGATACGTGGTGGCAAACCGAGACCGGCGGAATCATGATCAGCCCGCTACCCGGTTGCACGACTACCAAGCCCGGCTCGGCGACTTTCCCGTTGCCTGGCGTTGGTGCCGAAGTCGTCGACGACGAAGGCAAGTTGGTAACTCACGGCGGCGGCTACCTGACGCTGACACGGCCGTGGCCAGGAATGTTGCGTGGCATCTGGGGCGACCCCGAGCGTTACCGCGAGACGTATTGGAGTCGCTTCCCCGGCCGCTACTTCGCCGGCGACGGCTGCAAACTCGACAGCGACGGCTACGTGTGGTTACTCGGCCGGGTCGACGACGTGATGAACGTGTCCGGTCACCGCATCAGCACCACCGAAGTAGAGAGCGCGCTCGTCAGCCACCCCTCAGTTGCCGAGGCGGCAGTCGTCGGTGCCAACGACGCCACTACCGGTCAGGCAATCATCGCCTACGTCACGCTCCGTGGTGGGCTGGAGGTGCCGATCGAGACGTTGCGCGACCATGTGGCGAAAGAGATCGGCGCCATCGCCAAGCCGAAGACGATTTACTTCACACCCGATCTGCCTAAGACGCGCAGCGGAAAGATCATGCGCCGCTTGCTTCGCGACGTCGCCGAAGGTCGCAACCTTGGCGATACGACCACCCTCGCCGATGCCAGCGTGGTCAACGAGTTGCAGCGTCGCGCGGTGGAGACCCCGACGGAGGACTGACGCTCAGCGTTCGCTCAAGACTTGGGTGCTGCGGCCGATATCTGTTCGTGGCAACCAATAAGGCGGAACCGGATACCGGAGGCGCCGCCTTGTTTTCAATGGATGATCTGCGGGCCCGATTGGACGCCCCGTTGTTTCATCGCGACCAAGGCTTGTCCACGCCAGCGCAACTGCCACGGCTGCGCGAACTGAGTTTCGACCAAGCGGAAGTTCCACTGCCACTAGCGGTCCCAGAAACTCCTACTGAAGGCCCCGTTGAAGCCCCCGTCGCCGCTTTCGCCGATGATGTTGCAGCGGCTTTGCATGCTGCCCTTTCGGCTGAGATTGCGGTCGAGACCGAACTCGCGCTTGCACCGCCACGCGAGCGCCCGAAGTTGGCGTCGTTCAGCGAGTTGATGTCCGCGTCAGCTCTCCAGCAGGAAGCCGAGATTCAAGTGGCACCCGCTCCCGAGCCGGAACCGATAGCCACACCGGAGCCGGACCCGGAGCCGGAAGTGTCGACACAGCCTGCACTCGGAGAGTCAGAAACCGATGCGCTGCTCGCAGTGGTCGCCGCCT
>JAYVVU010000092.1:0-12061 GCA_043786755.1 Actinomycetota bacterium | reverse complement strand
CACGCTGCGCAAGCCGGCGCGCCTCGCACGCAGTCAGCCGCGCAACATCACAGGCGACGCGACCAGCGAACTCGACGAGGTGTCGCGCGGTCAACCGCAGCTGAGTGTGTTCCGTGCGCCGGTCGACAACGATGGGTTCAAGTTGATGCCCGACTTATCGCGCCGAATCGGCGTGGGCGGCAAGGCGCTTGCCCGTTGGCAAGACATCGGTGCCGATCGACTTCCCGCCGAGCGCTTGGTACAACACAGCGTCCGTCGCGTTGTCACCGCCGACGGCGTCGAGTTCCACCATCGCGTCGTCGTGCCCAAGGAATGCGACGACCTGGCGCGCGTCGGCATCACGTTCAGCCTGCCGGCAGGCTTTGAACAACTGCGTTGGTTCGGGCGCGGACCGGGCGAGAACTATCCCGATCGCAATGCGGGATCGATGCTCGGCATCTGGGAGGGCCAGCCCGACGCGCCGCCGTACCTAGTACCGCAAGAGTTCGGCCTGCGCACCGACTGCCGATGGTTCGAGTTCATCGACCCGCACGCCGGTGGCACAGTTCGACTCGACGTGCTCACACCGAGGGCGCTGCACATCTCGGCCACGCACTTCACCAACGACGACTTGTACCGGGCATGCACCGAGACCGAGTTGCGACCGCGACCGGAACTCATCGTGCACGCCGACGTTGCGCACCGCGGATTGGGAACGGCTAGCTGCGGCCCCGACGTGTTGCCGCAGTACCGCATTCAGCCCGGCACGTTCAGGTTCTCGTATCGCCTGTCGCTTGCGACAATTCCTGCGCAGTCCAGAAACCGGGGTGCGGACGCTCGGTAAAGCCGCCCTTCGCGTAACGCTGCAAACGATCAAGGGCGTCAGCCGATAAGAGGTCGATCACGTCGAAGAAAGCATCGGGACCAGCAGCGCGCAGGGCGGTATCGCCTTCGCTGGGCTGCTTCGGAAGGTGACTACTGAGGACGACGAGCGGAGTGTTGGCTCGCGCCGCCTTCAGTGCGAAGGCGCGGCCGAGTGTCTTCCACACCATTTCGCTGCGCAACAAGCCCCCGCGATAGGTGGTGAACGCGCCGGCGACATCGAAGAACCACTTTGCGCCATCCGCGTCGGTGGCGACGAAGTTGATCGTCACGCCGGTCTTGCGAATGCGTTTGTTGCGCTCGGTGATCGTGAAGCCGGCATCTTCGAGGACTTGCTCAGCAAGCTTCTGTGCCGGCTTGCCGTCTTCTGTTGTCGACGACTCTGTGTGCTGCGACTGAAGTTCTGCACCGACCCGCTGGCGAGCGATCTCGATGTAGTTCGCATCCAGGTCGTAACCGATGTACCGACGGCCGAGGCGCGCGGCTGCAACCAGTGATGAACCGCTGCCCATAAACGGATCGAGGATCAGATCGTCCTTGAACGTGTAGAGCCGAATGAGTTGCTCGGGCAGCTCGATGGGAAACGGCGCAGGGTGGCCGACGCGCTGCGCGCTCTCCGGTGGCATCGACCACACGTCGAGCGTCGATGCCATGAAGTCTTCGGTCATCACGGTGCTCTCATGCGGCAAGCCATCGGCGGCGCGTTGTTTCACGGAGCGGGCGCGATCGAAGCGACCCTTGCTGGCGACGACGATGCGTTCGCTGATGTCGCGCAGCACAGGGTTGCCTGCGCTACGGAACGATCCCCACGCACACGAGCTGCTGGCACCCTCGCCCTTTTGCCAGATCAACTCGCCGCGCAGCAGCAAGCCGAGGTCGTGTTCCAGAATGCGGATCACGTCGGCCGACAGGCTGCGATACGGACGGCGACCGAGGTTGGCAACGTTGACCGCGATGCGCCCACCGGGCTCGAGTTTGCGCACGCACTCGGCAAACACTTCGGTAAGCATGGCTAGGTATTCGAGGTACGAGGCCGGAATGCCTTCGCGTTCTAGCTCTTCCTCGTACTGCTTGCCGGCAAAGTACGGCGGCGAGGTGACGACAAGTGCGACCGACCCATCGGCCACGCGATCCATGTGGCGTGCATCACCATGCACGAAGGGCTCATCGATCGCCGCCGGTAGCGGCACCGCCTCGTCGTCGGAGAGTTCAGGTGGTCGAAAGCGGTCGTAGAACGGCTTCGAGTCGTGACTTTCGCGAGCGCCGACACCGAAGTTGGAGGTGGTAGTCGGTCGTCGCTGTTTCATCACCCCTCCAAGCTCAAGGTGAGGCGAAGCCTACGCGAGCGCTTCGCGCGCCCGCGCGTTGATCACGCGCGGCGGGCCACGTACGCAGCGGCCTCGGCGCGGCTACGTAGGGCGAGCTTTGACAAGATTCGGCCAACGTGATGTTCGGCAGTCTTTGCGCTGATGAAGAGACGGCCACCGATCTCCGCGTTAGAGAGTCCGACACCAAGAAGCTCGAGCACCTCACTCTCGCGCCGCGTGAGCTCCGTTCCTCCCTTGGGACCGGTCTTGTTTGGGCCACCAAGCTGTCGCAACAGAGCCGCTGCCTGGTCTGCCTTTCGCCGCGCTCCGAGCATCTCAAACGCCTGATGTGCGGTCTCCAGTTCCGCGATTGCCGCCGCTGGCCGATCGTGAGCCAGAACCTGTGCCAACTCGAAGCGCGCGGTCGCCACCTCCGCTGGCAGTTTCGCGGCGGTGAACAGAGTGAGTGCACGATGCCAGCACCGCCTCGCATCGTCCTCGCCGGTCGCGGTGCGAAGCCGGGCGTGTGCAGAGGCAGCGACTGCCGCCATGTAATCCGACGAATGCTGACCGACGAGTTCGCGAAGAAGATCGTCCGATAGACGGGCTGCAGCGAAGTCGACGCGCGCGATGTGAGCTTCAACACGCAACGCCAATAGCGATGCCTCGGTGTGTGGATTGCCGACACGGGAGTCGATCGCTCTATCAAGAAGCTCTACGGCAAGGTCAGGTCGCGAGCGAACGAGATGAATAGCGGCCATCGGTATCACCGCGTCCTCGTGATGCTCAAGGCTTGATAACAGCCGTTCAGCATCCTCAAGGCGACCTTGGCGTACACGCAAGTCCGCCAGTCGGCAACGGGCACTCTCCCACGCAGCGATTCCTTGGGGAAGCAGGTCAATTGCACCGATGAGTTCGTCTTCGGCATCACTCCAGCGACCGGCCGCGACAAGGAGCCCCGCATAGTGCGCTCGGCAGTGTCCAGCAACGGCGAGCAGGTTGCCACGTTGCATCACCTGTTGTGCCGCGCGCAGCCATTGGTCGGCGCGGCCAACATCGTGCGTGTTCTCGCACGCCGTCAATAATCCGCAAAGGCAGCCTTCGACAACTGGAAGCTCTGATACATAACCTCCGCAGATCGCGGCGAGAGCCTCATCAAGGTGCGTCATGCCCTGCTCAACGCGGCCAGAAAAGACCAGCATCATTCCCAGTGACGCAGTCGCATCACACTCAAGGTCGTGGTCGCCAGCTGCGCGCGCCATTTCAATTGCCTTCAAGTACTGCGCGTGTTGTACATCGAAGTCGCTGCCCCCAAGCGCATCATCCAGCACCACCCAACCCCGATCGCGTTCGTCATCGGACGCTTCCAGCAATCGACGTGCGCGTGCCACCCAGCCGCGGTGTACGGCCCAGTCGCCAAAGACCCAGCCGCGGAACCAGCCGACTGTCCGCGCCGCACGAGCTGCTGCTGCGAAGTTGCCCGCTAACCGATAGGCACCGAACGCTTCCTCGTACCGCTCGGCAGCAGCGGCGTAGTCACCCGCCGCGTGAGCCGCCCGACCCTGGAGTTCAAGGGACTGTGCGTCGGAGGCCATCATTGGGAGCAGGTTGGCACAGTCGACCGCGGTCACAACTCGTTGCGAGCAAGCAGGTCAACCGGATCTTGCATGCGCACCATGCCGAGGTAGCCGCCCCCACGAGGAATCGCGTCGTAGACCGCGTACCCGAGCACCTCCTGTGCCAGTCGCGGCAGCCCTGCGGCAATGGCTGGTGGAATCGAGAGGTAGTTGTTCTCCTCCGTGCGCAACCAGCCGAGGCAGTAGCTGAGGTGCACCGCACGTCGCGGCTGTTCCGTGCTGTTGGCACCGCCGCCGTGAATCACGCCACCGGTGTAAATGAGCGCAGAACCCGCTTTCATTTCGGCGACTGCGATTTGGCTCGGGTCCGGTGTCGTCTGTTGGTCCATCGGTGCGTGACGATCTGGCCAACGGTGGCTGCCAGGAGCTACTCGCGTTGCGCCGTTGTCGCGCGTGAAGTCGACCAGCGCGATTACTGACGCCAGCTGCAGTTCTGGTCGTGGCTGAGGCACGTCAACCCAAACTCCTTCGTCACGATGCAACCATTGATCTTCCGAACCCGGTCCCCGCTGGAGGATCTGGCCGAGATTGAGTTGAAAGCGGGCGCAGTTCGGGCCGAGGATGGCATCGGCGAGACCGAGCAATACGGGATTGCACATCACGTCAGTGGCAAATGTGCGTGAGATTCCGGGTACACCGGGGACGCTCTTGGTGAAAGCGCCCATGAAAGCCTTCGCGATCGGATTGAACATCGGACCGTCTGGATCAGCAGCCGCGACAGCCACGTCCACTTCGTCATTGACGCGATCAACGATTGCCGTCGAGAGCAAACCGTCCACAATCACCGCGCCGTCACGGTCGAGCACGCCGAGTATCTGCGCCACATCATCCGTGACCCGAAAGTGAGCAATCGTGGCTGTGTCTGTGTTAGTTGTCATGCCTGAACGGTCGCGCAACCAGCTCAGCGAAGAATCGGGCGAATCCCCTATTTCCAATCAGATTTGGCGTTGCCCATCCGAACCGTGCTGAAGTCCCACGGCCCGCGGTGCGCAAGGTCGCGCAGCGGCCAAAGCGAGTCGACAACGCGCAACTCGATTCCGGCATTGCGGTGAAGTTCGATGAGATCGCCGATGGGGGCGACGAAAAGCGGTTCGACTTCGTGCTCGCAGATCCACTGCCCGCTCGCGTCATTCCAGGGGGAGAAGTCAGCAGTATCAAGTTCGTAGCGGTAGACGGTGGCTGACTTCATACGTTCCAACCAGCCGGTCTCTATGGCGTGCACGCGGCGCACGTCGGTTTCAAAGGCGACGCGAAACGCAGAGGCCTCGTCTTCGTTACGTGGCCAAGCGGTGACGCGCGGACAATCACGAGGAAACCAGTAGAGCGGAGAGTGTTCCTCATCGATCGCCCAAACAGCAGGAGGATGCGCCGGGTTAGTGCGAGGCACGTGCGGCACAAACCGAGTGATCGCGGGATTCTCACTGAAATGAAGGAGCACTGTCGTTGTCGTCAGCCGCGTACGGCCCTCTCGATCGCCACGACGTCGATCTTTTGCATCGGCATCATCGCGTCGAACGCACGCTTGGCCTTCTCGCCACCTTCGTTCATGGCGTCGCTCAATACTCTGGGAGTGATCTGCCAAGAGACTCCCCACTTGTCCTTACACCAGCCGCATTGGCTCTCCTGCCCACCGTTGCCAACGATGGCATTCCAGTAGCGGTCGGTTTCGGCCTGGTCTTCAGTCTCGACCTGAAACGAGAATGACTCGTTGTGCACAAACTCCGGCCCTCCGTTGAGGCCAAGGCAGGGAATTCCCATGACAGTGAACTGGACGACCAGTGGGTCGCCCTTCTTGCCGGACGGAAAGTCGCTCGGCGCGTATTGAACAGCACCCACTGAGCAATTCGGAAAGGTCTCGCTGTAAAAGCGAGCGGCCGCCTCTGCATCCTTGTCGTACCACAAGCACACTGTGTTCTTCGCGTTGGTTGCCATTGTCGATCTCCTTCGAAAGTACGCGCTCTAGTGCGTACCCGCTTGGGATTATTCGAAAACCTTGGTTGTCGATGCATCGCTGAACCCGCGCGTTACCAACCCTGGGTGCCGGGCTCGCCTTTGAACGGGCCGGCGAGGTCGCTAGTTACCCAGCCGCCGTAGAACGCGCCGGGCTGCGGGCGCACCAACTCGTCGTCGAGATGACACTCGAACAACGCCGGATAGAACGCGACGTGATCGGCGAGCACGGCGAACGCCGGCGTCGGGTTCGGGTACGACCAAGCACCGCCATCAACGCGTACGCCTCCGACCTGCACTGTCCAGTACGTCGCCAAACCTTTCCACTCACAGACCGTTCCGCGCGCAGCGGCAGGCTTAACTAAATCCCACACCACGTCCTCGGGGTTCACGTAGTACGTCGGCGGATGCGACGTCTCCAGAACGCGGAAGGCTCGCACGCTGTCGGCGATCACTACCCCGTTGAGTGAGACGCGCACACGCCGCGTGGATAACTCCAGGCGTGGCGGGCGCGGGTAATCCCACACCGACTCTTGGCCCGGCCCGGCGACTTCGCGTTCGATCGCCGAGCTCACGACAGCGACGGCTCGATGCCGGCCGTCAGCGCGACCCAGTCCCACAACTCAGCGCGGCGTTCGGGCGTATCGCTCTTCTTCGTCGACGGCAGCTTGTGGATCGACCGTTGCCGACGATCGAGCCAGAACTTTCCGTTCGATGCCAGTGCCACATCATCGGCTGCCAACCACACGAGCGTGTCAGCGCCTTGCGCGGGTGTCCGCAACAACGGACCCATCAGCTTCGAGAACGTGGGCAGCGAAGCATCGACGCCGGGCGTGTCGGCCCAGCCCGGATGCAACGCGTGGAAATGGATGCCCGACTCGCCAAAGCGTTCCGCCCACATCTCGTTCAGCGTGACCTGCGCTCGCTTGGCAAGAGCGTATTGCTTGGTGCCGTTGTACTTGTCTGCAGTCATTTGCAGTTCCGAAACTGTGAGACCGGCGGCGTACATCCCACCCGACGACATCGTGACCACGCGCGCGGGTGTCGACGCGGCGAGACGGTCGAGTAACAGCGCAGTGAGCAGGAACGGGCCGACCACCTGACTGGCAACGGTCGCTTCCGTGCCGTCGGCGGCCAGGTGACGTTCCGGACTGAGTGCGCCTGCGTTATGAACCAACACGTCGAGCCGATCGTGATCGGCAAGCACTCGTGCGGCGAGATCGCGCACCTGCTGGTAGTCACCCATGTCGGCGGCCACTTGCGTGATCGACTTGTTGCCGGTGGCGGCGATCAGTTCGCCGACAGCCCGTTGGTTGCGATCCGCGCCGCGCCCGACCAGCACGAGCGTCGCCCCGTTCTTCGCGAACTGTTGCGCGGCCGCGTAGCCGAGCCCGGATGTCGCCCCGGTGACGACGATGACCTTTCCGGTCAGGTCGTAATCGTCGAGCGATGACCAACCCTCAAGCCGCTTGCGCGCTGCGTAACCGATCCTGGTGAAGCTGGTGAAGATCGGCGCTTCGATCAGCGCATCTGCAATCGCGTGCCCGTTCATTGGGCGGCCGTCGGCACGCGCTCACCGGCAAGGGCAGCGACCAGCCCAACGCCGGCACGGTCGCCAATCTTCTTGAAGCTCACGCCGAGCAGCGGATCAGCGAGGGCGAGCGGCCCCTTCAGCTTGAGTACGGCGTCGTAGGTAACGACCGAGCCCGCCCCGGAGTCATCCGGCTTGACGGTGATCGTGTCGCGCGAAGTCAACAGGCGGCCATCGGCGAACGCCACAACAGTGGTCGGGGCGTCGTAGGTAATCGTGTCGTAGCGCAACGTGATTGAACGTCCGAATGCCTTCACGCCGACATCGAACGCGGCGCCGGGTCCGCCCCCTTCACCCTGCACCTGTACGACCCGGTCGACACCCGGATCCCACTTGGCGAAGTTGTTGAGGTCGGCCATGTAGGCAAACGCCTCGGAGGGCGACATCGGAGTACGCACGTGCATGAGGTAACGGGCCATGCAAGGTGGAACCGCTGCCCTGGCGGGTGTATTTCATTCGGGCGTGGTCGTGCGTCACACGTCAATCGCCGATAGCAAGTACCGGTATGTCCCCTCGTTCGATCATGTGGTTCCGGCGCGACCTACGACTGAGCGATCATCCAGCGTTAGCCGCAGCGTGTGCCGAAGGCGAGGTTCTGCCGCTCTTCGTGATTGATCCGACGTTCGCTGACTGTGGTGCACCGCGCTCGCAGATGTTGCACGCGTGCCTGGCGCGATTGACGGCGGAGACCGGCGGCGCCCTGGTAATTCGTAGCGGCGATCCAGTTGATGTTGTTCCCGCGCTGGCGGCGGCCGTCGACGCGGCGGCCGTCTTCGTGACGAAAGACTTTGGCCCGTGCGGCCGGGCACGTGACGAGCAGGTAGCGGACGCTCTGCGTGCGAGCGGACGACGACTCAGCGGAGTCGGGTCTAACTACGTCGTCGAGCCGGGAACAGTGGTGAAGGACGACGGAACGCCGTATTCGGTATTCACGCCGTTCTCGCGTCGCTGGCTGAGTCACGCCACCTCCGCACCGATCGCGGCGCCAACTGCGATCGATTGGATCGACGCGCCGTCCGACGCGCACTCAGTCGCAGATCAAACGCGTCTGGCTGCGCTCGAGCGCTGGGACGAGTTTCGCGGCAACGGACTCGCTGACTACGCAACGCAACGCGATCTTCCAGCAGTTGACGGCACCAGCCGACTGTCGACCGCGATCAAGTTCGGTGTCGTCCACCCGCGTGAATTGCTCGCCGACCTTGATGAGTCGATCGACGGTCACCGCGTGTTTCGCACCGAACTCGCCTGGCGCGACTTCTACGCCGACGTGCTGTTTCGAATCCCGCGATCCGCGTGGGAGAACCTCGACAGCCGCTTCGATCGACTGCATGTCGACACCGACGCGGCAGCCCGCGCGCGATTCGAGCTGTGGTGTCGCGGCACTACGGGCTTCCCAATCGTCGACGCCGGCATGCGTCAGCTCGCGGCGACGGGGTGGATGCACAATCGCGTGCGCATGATCACGGCCAGCTTCCTGGTGAAGGACCTGCACTTGCCCTGGCAGTGGGGTGCGCGGTTCTTTATGCAGCACCTGATCGACGGCGATCTCGCCTCCAACAATCACGGCTGGCAATGGGCGGCAGGATGCGGCACCGACGCAGCGCCGTTCTTCCGCGTATTCAACCCAACGACACAGCAAGAGCGTTGGGACCCGACCGGTGAGTACGTACATCGCTGGATCGCGGAGCTCGATACGAACGCATACCCCGCACCGATGGTCGATCACAAAGTCGAGCGCGCCGAAGCACTAGCGCGCTACGAATCGGTCAAGCGACCGATGACCGATAGCGTCGAATCGTGAAGCGAGAATCGTGAGGTCGATCTTGTGCGGATCCTGATCACGAATTATCAGCTCGACCATCGCACCGGAACCGAGATCGTGGTGCGCGATCTTGAGCGCGGTCTTCGCGCCCGGGGCCACACCGTTTGCGTCTACACACCTCGACCGGGAGTGTTGAGTGACGAGATCGTGGCCCGCGGTGGCACCGTGGTCACATCGCTCGCCGATGTGCCGTTTACGCCCGAGGTGATTCATGGTCATCACAACGGCCCAGCGACCGAAGCCGCGCTGCACTTCCCGACCTCGCCGCTGATCTTCGTGTGTCACAGCCGCCACTTCTGGCTCGACATGGCGCGCGGTGTGCCGTCGGTTCACAAGTTTGTGGCGGTTGATTTGAACTGTCACGAACGACTGCTTGCCGAAGGCGTCGCTGCCGACTCAATCCAACTGATCACCAACGCTGCCGATATCGATCGCTTCGTGCTTCGTGAGACACCTGCGTCACCACGCAAGGCGGCGATCTTCAGCAACAACGCGACCTCGGGGACTTTCGTCGACTCGGTGCGTCGCGCGTGCTTCAGCGCGGGGCTAACGATTGACGTATTGGGGGATGGAGTAGGGACAACGATCGACGATCCCGAGCGAGTCCTCGCCAACTACGACGTCGTCTTCGCCAAGGCGCGCTGCGCCATTGAGGCGATGGTGGCCGGCTGTGCCGTGCTCGCTACAGACGAAGCGGGCTACGGCGGACTCGTCACACACGACAACGTCGACTGGATGCTCGACTGGAACGTCGGCGACCGTTGCTTGCAACAGGTCCACGATTCGTTCGCGATCGAGAACGATCTGACGCGAATCGATGAGGACGATGTGCGTCGAGTCAGCCTGCGCGCCCGCGAGCGGTGCAGCTTGAGCGGAGCACTCGACGCCTACGAGCAGTTGTACCGCGACGCAATCGAGGGCGAGCGCAATGCGTTCTCACCATCGGCCTCCTCGCCGCAGCACTCGCACGACGCACTGACCCAGTACGCGACAGAACTGCAGGCGGCGCTACGGGCTGAAGGTTCATGGTCGATGCCAGCACTACCGCCGTCGATCGCTACTGGAGTCGGAATCAATGTCACGAGCGCGCCGCGTGTGGTGGCTCCGCTCGATTCATTCTCGATACACATTGAGCTCACCAACAACACTCGCGAAACGTTGGCGACCGTGGGCGCGACACCGGTTCGGCTGTCCTATCACTGGATGAACTCGGAGTCCGGCCAGATCGTCGAGTTCGAGGGCGTTCGAACTTCACTCACCCGACGAGTCACCTTCGACGCTCCCCATCGACAAGAGATGCTCGTTGTCGCTCCCGCCGAGACCGACAACCTCACGTTGCGGGTCACTCTCGTTCAAGAGAATGTGATGTGGTTCACCGAACTGCCGACGCCGGTTTACGACGATGTTTCAATCGTGGTCGGCGCACGCAGCAACCCGTGGTCGCTTGTTGCGATGGCCGCGCTTGTCGAGATGACCGTTGTACGCGATGCGACAGTGTTGAACCTGGGGTTCGTGGGATCTCCGCTCCCCGAAATGTTGACCTACGCGACGACACCGCCGTTCGTCGCTGCTGCCGCGCGGAGCGGATGCGCTGCTGTGATCGTTCCGCCCCTGCTGGCGGCCTTGGTGCCGGAGAACCTCGGTTTGCTCGTGAGCGAAGAGCCGGCCGACGCGTTTCGGCGGATCCACCTCGCGCTTGCGGAACGTACCGACTTCTACGGCGACGACATCGAGTCGCGCATTCATCCACACGCACGGGTCCACCCCACCGCAACGATTGGCGAGCGGAATGTGCGCATCGCCGCCGACGTGGTGGTCGGCGCTGGAGCGGTGATCACAGGCCGCGTGCGAATCGAAGCCGGAGCAGTTATCTCCCCTGGTGCCGTAATCGGCGCCAGCGGATTTCAGACGATTCGCGTCGATGGTCGGCCGTTTGAGTTTGTCCACGTTGGCGGGACTGTGATCGGCGAGAAGGCCGTGGTGTTCTCAAACGCAACTGTCGGTCGGGGCCTGTTTCGCCAGAACACGGTGCTCGATACCGACTGCCGAGTAGGCAACAACGCGTTCGTCTCGCACAACGTTCACGTCGGGACGCGCAGCGTCGTCGGCCACGGCGCGCAGGTAAACGGCAACGTACAGGTAGGCGCAGACGTATGGATCGGGCCGGGCGCGACCGTTTCCAACAACCTCACGATTGGAGACGGCGCGCGTGTGGATCTCGGCGCAACTGTCATTGGCAACCTCGCCCCAAAGAGCCACGTCGGTGGAACGCCGGCCATCGACCATCGAGCTGTTCTTCGCGAGGTTGCAGCATGGCGGTCGCGCGCCCGTAAGCGCTGACATCTCTGCGCCACGTAGGGTCGCGAACGTGACGACGGTTCACCGCCTTTCACGGCGAGATGCGCGACGGATCGCGATACGGGCACAACTGCTCGACAAGTCGCGTCCGACCGACATGATGAAAGTGATCCGTCACCTAACGATGGTGCAGATCGATGGCACGAGCACCGTTGCACCCAGTGCCGACCTGGTCCTGTGGAGCCGTATCGGATCATCGTATTCGCCAGCGGCACTGCGCACTGCACTCGAGAAGCACACGGTCATCGACCTGCGCGGCATGGCGCGGCCGAGCGAGGACATCGCGCTGTACCGCGCCGACATGGCGCAGTGGCCGGGCACCGGCGAGCTGCGCGCCTACAAGAAGGCGCAACGCGATTGGGTGGAGGCGAACGATATGTGTCGACGCGACATTCTGCGTCGACTGCGCGCCAGCGGTCCGCTGACAGCGCGCGAATTGCCCGACACATGCAAGAAGCCGTGGGCGTCATCGGGGTGGAACAACAACAAGAACGTGACGATGTTGCTGGACCTCATGGTGGTGCGCGGCGAAGTC
>JAYVVU010000091.1:0-5296 GCA_043786755.1 Actinomycetota bacterium | reverse complement strand
TCTGCTGCGCGGACCGAATGGTGCCGGCAAGACATCGCTACTGCGCCTGTGTGCGGGTCTGCTCGCCGTCGAGCGTGGGACAGCGACCGTACTCGGCGTCGATCTCGTTCGCGATCGCACCGCGGTGCGGCAACGAGTCGGCCTGCTTGGTCACTCGAACGGGCTGTATGCCGACTTGACCGTCGCCGACAACGTGCGCTTCTGGGGAGCCACCGTCGGTGCATCGACCGAGGAAGTGCAAGCCGCGATGCAGCGCATGGGTTTGGCTGAGCGACTCGCCGATGTGTCGGTCGGCCGCCTGAGTGCTGGCCAACGTCGGCGGACGGCGCTGGCATGCCTAGTTGCGCGGCGCGCGGAACTGTGGTTGCTTGACGAGCCGCATGCTGGCCTCGATGCCGCCGGGCGCGACGAACTCGACGCCACCCTGCGGGCCGCTGCGGCCGCGGGAGCGACCGTCATCGTCGCCAGCCACGAGCTGGAGCGGGCAGGATCTTTGGCGACTCGGGTCGTGCAGGTGGTCGGCGGGCAAGTCCGCTAGGCCGGTCCTTCAACGACCATAGGCCCGCTAGGCCCTCCACCCGCTAGGACAGGACAGGACCCTGGCGTTAGCGTCAGGCGCATGCTGAGTGTGTGGGCGATCAGCCGTTTGGTCGCGGGCAAAGACCTACGCGTCGAGTGGCGCAGCCGCGTGGTCAGCAACCAGGTGGTGCCGTTTGCGGGGCTGATGATGGTGATGTTTGCCTTTGCGCTCGACAGCGACACGGTGCTGAAGCGTGTGGCGCCGGGCCTCGTTTGGCTCGCGGCGATGTTCAGTCTGCTCGTGATCGTGCAGCGCGCGTTTGCCGTCGAGACCGCCGATGGTGCGCTCGACGCACTGCGCGTTGCTGGCGTTCGCGGCGCGGGCATCTTTCTCGGCAAGGCGCTCGCGTTGGCCGCGCAGCTCGCCGTGCTGGAACTCATCCTTCTCGGCGCCGCCGTCGTGCTGTACAACACGCATCTCGTTGGCTCCGGAATTGTGTTGCTGGTCTGCACATACGTGACGGCGACTGCCGGGCTGGCCTTCGTTGGAACGCTCTACGGTGGATTGGCCGCTGGCGCGAAAGGCCGGGAGACGTTGCTGCCCTTGCTGATGTTGCCCGTCGCGGCACCGGTACTGATTGGCGCGACGCGAGCCACCGAAGCGGCGCTCGGCACCAACGGCGCGACCACGAGTGACGGTTGGCCGTGGATCGGTCTGATGGCCCTGTTCGCCGTAGCCTTCGGGGTCGGCGGCACGCTGGCTTTCGGCTCGCTGATCGACGAATGACATGAACCGTATGACTGCGAACGGCTCCGCCACCTCCACTCGCTTCACCCGTGCGCTGGGCGTTGCCACGATTCTCGGCCTCGGTTGGCTCGCAGTCTTCGGTCTGCTGATCTCGCCCGACGATGTTGTGCAAGGCAGCTATGCGCGCCTGTTGTACATCCATGTGCCCTCAGCGTGGCTTGCCTATCTCGCGTTCGGTGTGACCGGCCTTGCCAGCGCTGCGTACTTGTGGCCGCGGACGCGCAACCTGCAGTGGGATCGCGTTGCTGGCGCCAGCGCTGAAGTCGGCGTGCTGTTCATGGCGCTCGCGCTCATCACCGGCAGCCTGTGGGGCAAGGTCACATGGGGCACGTACTGGACGTGGGATTCACGACTCACCACGACCGCGTTCCTGTTCGTCACCTACATCGGTTACCTCGCCGTGCGCGACCTCGGCGGCAGTCACGAACAACGCGCGCGACGCAGCGCCGTGCTCGCACTGTTGGCAGTGTTGGAAGTTCCGCTAGTCCACTTCAGTGTTTCGTGGTGGCGCCCACTGCACCAGACCGAGACCATCGAGCGCGGCGGGTTGAAGGGCTTAATGCTGTTCAGCTTCTTCGTCGGCATGATCGCCTTCACGCTGTTGTACGCGTGGCTCGTGATCCATCGCCAGCGCCTCATCATGCTCAACGACATGATCGACGACAGCGGCCTCGACCGAGCACTCGCCGAACGCCGCAGCGAGGTTGCGCCATGATCGCAATGCGCAACGCTGCCCACGTCATCGGCTCGTACGCGGTCACGTTCGCTGCCATCGCGCTCTACACGTGGAATCTGTTGCGGCGTGCTCGCAAAGCAGCCCGACAAGTCCCAATCGAGGATCGTCCGTGGACCTGAGTCCGCGCGAGGTTGTCGCGACAGCGCCACGCGGTCGCAAGAAGCCATGGTTCGCCTACGCCGTGCTCGCGCTCGTGCTGGTCGGCGGCGGAATCGTGGTCGCCAAGTTCCTCACCTCGGCGCTCGACTACTACTGCAACGTCGACGAGATCGGTGAGAAGGACGGTTGCGATGAGGGTCGCAACATTCGCATTCAAGGAACTGTCGAAGAGGGCAGCATTGACACTGAAGGCACGACCACCAACTTCGTGATCACGTTCAACGGCGTCTCGATGCCAGTCGAGTTGGGCAGCGAGCCAACCGGGTTGTTTCAAGAGTGCATACCGGTCGTGGTGACCGGCAAGGTGCTACGCGCAGAGGACGGAACGCGCTACTTCGCTGGCGATGAGGTCATCGTCAAACACGACAATCAGTACGACGCCGAGAACAAGGATCGTCTCGACGACGCGAACGCGGAGGCGGCGGCGTGCTCGCGGAAGGGCTGAACGGTGTCCTTGGCCACTCGGCCCTGATCATCGGGTTCGCAGCGTCGCTGTTCGGTGCAATGGGGTTGGCTTCGGCCACGCTGCTGAAGAACCCGCGCCTGGTGCGCACCGTGCAGGCGTACGGCACGCTCGCACTCGTCAGTGCCGTGATCGCGATCATCGTGATGGAACGAGGGCTGATCACGCGCGACTGGTCGCTCGCTTATGTGCAGAAGGTCGGCAGCACCAACACGCCAGCGCTGTACAACATCACAGCACTGTGGAGCGCGTTGGAAGGCAGCATCCTGTTGTGGCTGTTGCTGGTTGCGATCTATTCGTACGTGATCATGCGTCGCTACCGCAAACGGCTGAACGATCCATTGGTTGCGTGGGCGCTGGTCGTGATGTTCCTGGTCTCGGCGTTCTTCTTCTTCCTCGCGCTCGGCCCGACCGACGCCTTTCTCGCCGCCGGGCCGCCCGACTTCCTGCGCTGCTGTCGCGGTCCGAACCCACTGCTGCAGAACCACGTGCTCGTGCTCTTCCATCCGCCGATCCTGTATCTCGGGTTCGTCGGCTTCACCGTTCCGTTCTCGTTTGCCATCGCAGCACTGATCACCGGTCGCGTTGGCGAGGGATGGTTGGTCGAGACGCGCCGCTGGGCACTGTTCGCGTGGGGCTTCCTCACCCTCGGCATCTTGCTCGGCGGTTGGTGGAGCTACGAGGTGCTTGGCTGGGGCGGCGTGTGGGGTTGGGACCCGGTCGAGAACGCGAGCTTCCTGCCGTGGCTTACCGGCACGGCCTACATCCACTCGGTGATGGTGCAAGAGCGTCGCGGGATGTTGCGCGTGTGGAACCTCAGCTTGTTGGTCGCAACCTTCTCGCTCACCATTCTTGGAACGTTCCTCACGCGCAGCGGCGTGATCAACAGCGTCCACGCGTTCAGTGATGGCGAGATCGGGCCGTACCTGCTTGGCGCGTTCGGCGTAATCCTCGTCGTGTCGTTGGCCTTGATCGCGTGGCGCGGCGACCAACTGCGTTCGCCGGGTGCAATCGACTCAGCCGTCTCGCGCGAGGGTGCGTTCCTCGCCAATAACGCTGTGTTCGCACTCTTCGCCTTTGTCGTGCTGCTCGGCACAGTCTTTCCGCTCATCGTTGAGGCGAAAGACGATCGCAAGATCGCAGTTGGGTCTCCCTTCTTCGACACGATGAGCCGGCCCATTGGTCTCGTGCTGTTGTTCCTGATGGCAATCGCTCCCGCGCTTCCGTGGCGCAAAGCAAGCGGCGAGTTGTTGCGCGATCGCCTGTTCTGGCCCGCGTGGTGCGGCGCCGCCACGCTTGCGCTCGCGGTCGTGCTCGGTGGCGACGGATTCGCGCCGCTGCTCGCGTTTGGTCTTGCGGGTTTCGCAGGCGGAGCGGCGATCCGTCAGTTGGTGTTGGCGACCCGACGACAGGGGTGGCGCGGGTTAGTCGGTCGCACCAACGGCGGCATGATCGTGCACCTCGGAGTAATTCTGATCGCGGTCGCGCTGGCGGCTTCTAACAGCTACACGCGTGCTGGCGAGTTCACCGTTGCGAAGGGCGAAACGATTTCATTCGCCGGACACACGTTCACGCTTATCGATGTCACCGACTTCACGACCTCGCGCGCGGTCGGTATTCGAGCCGAGGTCAGCATCGATGGTGGCCAGTCGTATGCGCCGGCGATCAGCAAGTACACCGCATTCGGAATGGACGTCGCTACGCCTAGCGTGAAGAGCGGGATTGCCAACGACATCTATCTCACGCTGGAAGCTGGCTCGCAACCGAGTACCGGGATTGCGAAGCTCAAGATCTTCATCAAGCCGATGGTGCTGTGGATGTGGATCGGCGGCGGGTTCGTCGCGTTCGGCACGCTCCTCGCCGCCTTCCCGGGGCGTCGTCGTCGACCCACCGATCCCGTCTCCGCACCAAGTCCGCTCGAGCAGGAGGTTGCAAGTGTCTGACGCCGTCGCGCGCCGTCGAATTGCGCCAATCATCGTGCTGATCGTTGCTGCCGTGCTCGGTGGTCTGTTCTGGGTGCTCGCGAGCAGTAAGTCGGAGAACGACAAGTCGGGCGTGATCAACAGTCATCTGCTGGGTCGCACAGCGCCGTCAGTGCGCAGTACAACGCTGGACGATGAATCGTTCGACCTTGCCCGCCGCAAGGGCAGCTGGGTGGTGCTGAACTTCTTCAACTCGACGTGCGTGCCATGCATCGCCGAGCATCCCGAGTTGGTCGCGTTCGTCGATCAGCAAGCTGCGCTCGGCGCTGACGGCGCAGAGCTCTACACAATCCTGCAGTTCGGCGATCGCCTGGACAGTGTGCGCGCGTTCTTCGACGAGCGCGGCGGTAATTGGCCGGTTGTCCGTGACGACGACGGTGGTATCAACGTGTCGTTCGGTGTCGCGCAGGTGCCCGAGACGTTCATCATCGACCCCGACGGAGTCGTGCGCTTGCGCTGGGCCGGCCCAATCGACGCCGCGACCCTGGCGCGGTTGGTGCAAGAGCAACGCGACGCGTACGCACTGCGATGAAGCAACTGAAGCGTTGGCCCGGCTGGGTGCTGCTCGTGATGGTCGTCGCTGGCCTGCTTGCGTTCGGCACGACGCGCGATGCCGGTGCTCGCACGCC
>JAYVVU010000090.1:0-2247 GCA_043786755.1 Actinomycetota bacterium | reverse complement strand
ATCCGACCCGGCCGGACGAGATCGTGCTTCCAGAAGCGGTCGCACGCCGAGTGCACAAGCGAGTCGGTGACGAGATGAAGTTTGTGTCGGTGAAGCGCGGAGACGAAGACACCCTCCAGAACGATCGGCCGAAGACCGACGGTCCGAAGTTCGCGTTGCGAGTTGTCGGGATCTCCCGGGCATCGACCGAGCTCGTGGTGGGCGATAGCGGATTCCAGTTCGTCTATCTCACGCCGGCGTGGACCGACCGGTACGCGGCGCAGATCGCGAACCTCGGTGGAGGGACCATCGTTCGCTTGCAGGGTGGCTTCGCCGACTTCGGCGCTTGGTCGCGTGCGGTGAATCCGGGGGCTGACCCGGAGTCTCATCCGACGCCGCTGTTCTCGCCGGCGCCGGTCGAAGACTCCGTCTCGGTGATCGTCTACGGGCTCCGGCTCTTCGCGCTGATCGCGGCCGTCGTGGGTTTGATCGCAATCGGCCAGGCCGTCGAACGCCACGCCGCCGGGTCGCGCCCGGACCTGGAGGTACTGCGGGCACTCGGAGTTTCTCGTCCTGCGCGCTCAGTCGCGTTGGTCTTGGCCATCCTTCCGGCATTGGTCGCGGGCGTCATCGGTGCGTTTCTCGTCGCGTTGGCATGGTCTCCGCTCATGCCGATCGGGCTCGCTCGGCGAGCTGAACCCGATCGCGGTTGGTCATTTGACGGCTTGATCCTCATCGGCGGAACGCTGATCATCCTGCTCATCGTGGTAGCCATCGCCGCAACCGCTACGTGGCGAGTCTCACGCCAACGGGCGTCGAGGGGCGCGAAGGCGTCCGAGAAGCGAAGCGTACGCCAGCTTTCGGTGTTGCCTCGCGTCGTCGCCACCGGCGTGTACTTGGCGACCAGACGCGACCGCGGCCGAGACATCGTGCCCGTACGCTCCGCGATGACCGGTGTCGCAGTCGCGGTCGCTGGCGTGGTCGCGGTGAGCATGTTCGCGTCCGGCCTCCATCGCCTTATCACCACACCAGCGCGCTACGGCGTAGCTTGGGACGCGACCGCGTTCCACGGCAACAACGCCGATCCCAAAGATCGCGACACCGTCGAACTCTCACACATTCCGGAAGTCGACGCGATCTCGATCGTCCACGCGCAACTCGACGGACTACTCAACGGACAGTCCGACGGACAGGGCTTCGCAATCGAGGGCCAGCGAGGCCGACTCGGCGCGGTCATGCGAACAGGTAGCGCACCCGCTGCCGATGACGAAATTGCTCTCGGCCTCGACACCGCCCATCGGTTCGGCCTGCACCGCGGCGACACCCTTCGCCTCACGGGCGCCGAAGGCTCGCGATTGATGCGAGTCGTGGGCGAGATGCTTTCCCCAACCGTTGACGACCCGTCCACACTCGCAAGCGGATTCCTCGTCACCGCCCGTGCCGCGAGCGCACTAGGTCTGGAAGTGAACGACGCGTTCCAGCGCCACGTCGTAACGTTCAAACCGGGCGTGTCAGACGTGCAAGGAACTCGGGCTCTCGAACGAGCCGGCTTTGAGGTCTCGACGCCAGCTCCGCCGCCCGAAGTCGCCCGCCTTCGCGACGTCGAGTCACTACCGCGCGCGCTCGCGCTGATGCTCGCCTTGATCGGAGCGGTCGTCGTTGTGCTGGCCCTGGTCGTCACGGTACGTTTCCGGCGGCGCGATCTGGCGTTGCTACAAGTATTCGGATTCAGACGGGCGCAACTGGCCGGCTCGGTCATTTGCCAAGCGTGCATATTTGCCGCGGTCGGAATCATCATCGGGACACCGCTCGGGCTGATCATCGGTCGCTTCGCATGGCAGCGCCTCGCAGGCGCACTCGGCGTCGCCACCGATCCCGCAGTCCCCGTCACAGGCATCTTGCTCACCGCCTGCGGCGTAGTCGCCGTGGCAGTCGTCGCCGCCCTCGTCCCCGCGGCCCGCGCCGCCCGACTACACCCCGCCGAAATCCTCCACCAGGATTGACGCCAGACCCAGGCGACAACGACCATTAGGATTCCGCTCGGACTGATCCTCGGCCAAGTGCTACGGAACCTCTTCGGCGGCCGCCTTCGGCGTTGCCGACGACGCACTGACATCGGCGGTAGTCATCGCGCTCGCAATACCGGCCACGCTGCTCGTTGGGCACTGTTGCGTTGATGGCGAGGGTCTGTCGCCTGTCAGCCTGTCGTGATGAAGCATCGTCGTGGTTGTCGGGTTCGTCTGGTTGGTTTGTCGGCGTTCGCGGGTT
>JAYVVU010000089.1:0-2258 GCA_043786755.1 Actinomycetota bacterium | reverse complement strand
ATGCCTATCCGCGCGTGCTCGGTGAGGACCTGGAGATGAACCACCCGGCCGAACGCGAGCGGGGCTTGATCATGCCAGTGCAGGTCTACCCAATGTTCGAGACTGCGATCCGCGCTCGCGCCGGGCGCACCGTTGAACAACAGCAGTCGATTACCAGCGAATTGTGGTCACGATTCAGCGAGGTCGCCGCGCAGAACCCGGCCGCTTGGTCGCGCACGGCTCGCAGCGCCGATGAGATTCGAACGCCGACGCCTGCGAATCGCATGATCGGATTCCCGTACACGAAGTACATGAACTCGAACAACAACGTCGACATCGCAGCTGCGCTCATCATGTGCAGCGCAGAGAAAGCACAAGCACTAGGGATCGCTCGCGATCGGTGGGTCTTCCCACACTCCGGCGCCGATTGTCACGAACACAACTACATCAGCAGTCGATGGACCTTCGATCAGACGCCAGCGATCGAGCTGGGGGGTCGCGACGTGTTGCGATTGGCGGGCCTCGGTATTGACGACATCGAGATCATCGATCTCTATTCGTGCTTCCCATCTGCGGTTCAACTCGGAGCGCAAAGCTTGGGTCTCTCGCTCGACCGGCAACTGACGCGCACGGGCGGGCTTTCATTCGCAGGCGGTCCGTGGAACAACTACGTGATGCACGCGATCGCGACTGTCATGCACGATCTGCGTGAACGGTCGGGCGCGCATGGGCTCGTGTGGGCGAATGGCGGCTATGCGACCAAGCATTCTTTCGGCGTGTACGGCACGGAACCGCCAGTGTCGTTCCAGCACGCGTATCCGCAAGCGGAGATCGACGCACTCCCCCGTCGCGAACTCGCTGATGTTGCCGATGCCGCCGGTGCCGCCACTGTCGAGGCGTACACGGTCATGCACAGTCGCGAAGGCGAACCGGAAACCGCGTTCGCGGCCTGCCTCCTCCCCGATGGTCGGCGGGCCTGGGGCACTGCAACCGACCCAGATCTCGCCGCCGCGATCTGTAATGGCGAGTGGGTCGGCCGTGCAACGAAGCTGACCAACGAAGGACTGCTCACCTTCTGAGTGGCAAGCTGTCGAAATGGCGTCCAATCAGCTTCCGATCATTCTCGACTGCGATCCAGGTCACGACGACGCGATGGCGATCGTCGTTGCTGCACGGCACACCAACCTGATCGGCATTACCAGCGTCTCGGGTAATGCGCCGCTCGCGGCGACCACGCGCAACGCAATCATCATGCGCGATCTGCTCGGCCTCGATTGCCCGGTCCACTCGGGAGCCGATCGACCATTGATTCGCGAGGCACGCCACGCGGTTGCTGTCCATGGTAAGAGCGGAATGGATGGCCCGAACCTGCCCGAGCCAAGCGGACCCGCAGCAAGCGCCGATGCAGTCGGCTACATCATCGAGACCTGCCGCGCACAGGAAGGTATTTGGTTGGTGCCGATCGGGCCGATGACCAACATCGCGTTGGCGCTGCGCGCTGCTCCCGACCTTGCCAAACGCATCGCTGGCATCTCGGTCATGGGTGGTGGGCGCTTCGGCAACTGGACCGCCGCCGCTGAGTTCAATTTGTGGTGCGACCCGGAAGCCGCCGACATTGTGTTCTCGTACGGTGGTCCTTTGGTGATGGCCGGCCTTGATCTCACCCATCAGTTCCAAGCCACGCCGCCACGCCTCGCGATGGTGCAGGCTCTCCCGGGCAGGCTCGCGCCAATCCTCTCCGAACTCCTTGACTTCTTCAGCGGCACGTATCGCTCGCGCCATAACAACATCGTTGGCGCGCCGGTACACGACCCATGCGCGGTGATGGCGCTGACGCATGCGCATCTGTTCACGCGTCGGCGTGCGCATGTACAGATCGAGACGCACGGCACGCTCACGGCGGGGATGACGCTGATCGACGACCGCGATCTGAAAGACATCCCCGAGCCAAACTGCGACGTGCTCACAGGTATCGACGCCGACGCCGCCTGGCTCGTCTTGGTGGAGGCGATCGCACACTTCTCACGCTGACATACGCTGCGTCCATGCGAGCAGCGGTAATGCGCGAGTGGCAACTACGAGTCGACGACGTTGCCGACCCCACACCTGGCCCCGGCCAAGCGCTGACCAAGGTGCTCGCCTGCGGAATTTGCGGCAGCGATCTGCACATGCTGCGTCACGGTGCAGAGATGCGCGCAACCATGGCAGAGCTTGTTGGTTCAGCAACCGGTGCTTTAAACGGCAGTGATCCGATGGCGCCGAAACCTTTCGAGCCGCAG
>JAYVVU010000088.1:0-2263 GCA_043786755.1 Actinomycetota bacterium | reverse complement strand
GCGATGCCGGCCGTCTGCTCGACTCAATGTCGGGCAACAGCGTCAACGGCGCCGTCGGCGAGATCACCTACACGCAATGGCTCAACGAACGCGGCACCCTCGAGGCCGACCTCACCGTCACCAAGCTGCCGTCGTCATCCCCCGACGGCGACGACTTCTTCGTGGTTGCAACCGACACAGCTCATCGACATGTCGAGTCGCAAATGCGACGCCACTTTGGCGATGCGCACGCGTTCGTCACCGACGTCACCGGCGGCTACGCGCAGATCAATGTGCAAGGTCCGCGGTCGCGCGAGCTTGTCCAGCTGCTGACGACTGTCGACATGTCGAACGAGACGTTCCCGTTCCGAACCGCACGCGAGATCGACATCGCGTTCGCGCGCGTGTTGTGTATTCGCATCACGTACCTCGGCGAGCTGGGCTACGAGTTGTATGTGGCCAGCGAGCAAGCGGTACATGTCTACGACAGGTTGATAGAGGCTGGCGCTGCGCTCGATCTGCGTCACGCCGGGTTGAAGGCGTTGGCCAGCCTGCGGATGGAGAAGGGCTATCGCGATTACGGCCACGACATCGACAACACCGACGGTCCCCTCGAGGCTGGCTTCGGATTCGCATTGGCTCTCGACAAGCCGGGTGGATTCATCGGGCGCGACGCTGTTGTCGCACGCAAGGCGGCCGGTCCGCTGACCGAACGGTTGGTGCAGGTGCTCGTGCTCGATCCGGAGCCGTTGATGTTCCACGCCGAGGTCGTACGCCGCGACGGCGAAGCCGTGGGATACCTGCGCGCGGCGTCGTACGGCCACACACTTGGCGGTGCGGTCGGGTTGGCAATGGTCAAAGCCGGTGGCGCACCGGTGACCGCCGACTGGTTGTCGGCGGGTGACTGGACGGTCGAGATTGCGAATCGCCGGTACCCGGCGCGGGTTTCGTTGCGCCCGTTCTACGACCCAAGCAACGAACGCATCAAAATGTAACGCAGCGGCCGTCGGTCAGATTCGGTCAGGACTCGACGGGTTCGACCCTGCTGGCCATCACCACTAGTTGTGGAGTCGCTTGCGCCCCGATCGGCACGCGATCGAACACGACCAGAATCGTTGCGCCCGCAGGTATCACGACACCAGCGGGCAAGAGTGCCGCTATCTCGGTGAAGGTGCGTCCCGACACGTCGACGGCGACCGCGTTGTTGTTGGTCAGTGTGGCGGACAGCACGAACCCCTTGTCGTCGACCGTCACAGCAGTCGCGACGATGTCGGGAGTTCCGTCTTGGGCAGGGGGCAGGTACTTATCGCTCTCGATGAAGCGAGCGCGCTGCGGGATCACGTACTTCTCGAGCAGAATTTGCTGCGCTGTTTCCATCGACTGCTTGTCGCCAACCTGGCCCCACGCGGCACGATCGAGGGCAGCGTCTGGCCCCATCAAAGTCAGCAGTTCGTCGAGCCGTGCCTCGATCACGCCGGGCGCTAGGAATGCGTCGGCCAATGTGCGCGTCCGGCGATCGACCATTGAGGCGAAGACTTCGTTCTTCAAGAGCACACGCGCCAACCGATTTTCATCGGGATAGTGCGGCCAGTTCAGGACCATGGTCTCGTCGCAACGAGCGGCGCATGGCGAGTGGTACCAGTGACCGAAGTTGAGATCGAAGTCGATCGGCACGATCCGCCACTTCTCGTCTTGCGGGTCGTACATCAAGAAGTAGTTCTTGTGCTGCCACTCGCTGTGTTGCGCAACACGCATCGTCGCCAACGCCTCAACGACTTGCGGGATATCGATGTGTTGATATGCGAACGCGGCAAGCTCGTCGCCTTCAAGCGTATTCAACGTGGTGATCAGGTCGCGTAACTGCTGATCGTTGTCGTCGATGTAGTTCAGCGTGTAACGCTCGTAGTACTTGCGGAAGTTGTTCGGCCCAAACGCAAGATCCTGCGACTTCAACTTCGCGAGAATCTCGCCCTTGTAAACGAGC
Organism: Actinomycetota bacterium; assembly: GCA_043786755.1. Taxonomy (GTDB): domain Bacteria; phylum Actinomycetota; class Acidimicrobiia; order Acidimicrobiales; family Ilumatobacteraceae; genus UBA668. The sequence continues at coordinate 300 of JAYVVU010000088.1, read as the reverse complement.
GTGCCGTCCGAGAAACCGAAATCGTTGCGCCAATCGCCGTCGATAGTCTCGCCAAACATGTAGAGCCCGAAGAAGGCGTTGTTGCGTTCGACGCGCATCGGGAAGACCTGCTGTGCGTAGCCGCCCGACATGGCTTGCAGATCGGCGGTGAGTAGCTCGCGCGAGTAAGACTTGTCGGTGGCGGCAGGCAGCAGATCGAACTGGTCGACAGGCGACGTGATGCGACCGCCGGCATCCCAGGCGTGACCCGCGGGCAGCATCACGCGCCACTTCTTCTTCGGATTTGTACGCGCCTGATTG
>JAYVVU010000087.1:0-12198 GCA_043786755.1 Actinomycetota bacterium | reverse complement strand
TCGCCCGCGAGTGTGATGCCTCCGCCCGGTGTGGCGACCAGATTGGTCGGCGCGCCGAGCGCGGCACCGGTTGGTGAGGGCGCGATTGTCGGCACTGGCGCGACCGTCGTGAGAGTGATTGGCGTCGTGTCGGCGGGCGCGACGACGGTCGTCGCCACGACGGTGGTTGCGACCGAATCCACTGGACCCCCAACGGCAGTAGTGACCGACGCGGGAACGGTGGTGCTGGCCACGCCGAAGCGCTGGCTGTCGCTACAGGCGACCATCAAGACAACGAGGGCGCTGGCAAGGACGGTAACTCGGATGCGGGTGACGTTGATACGGATGTTCATTGCTGGCTCCCCATGTCATGGTGTTGCTAGCCAAGACCCGAGCGAAGCCGAACTCTGGCACTTTTTTGAAAAGATCTGCCGATCAGACCAAACCTGTCGCACACTTTCAGCGTGTCTTGCGTGTGGAAACTTGGTCCATCACGATGAACGACGGCGCGAGCTTCGATGATGCACGCGCGATTGTCGTTCGCGAAGACCTCGATTCACTTTTCCGCGCGCACTACGCCCGCCTCGTGCGTGCCCTCGCCGTCGTGTGCGGCCAGCAAGAGGCCGCCGCCGACGCCGTGCAAGAGGCTTTCGTCAAGGCGCATCTGCATTGGCGCCGTATCGCGCACTACGACGATCCGGTGGGTTGGATTCGAAGGGTAGCGATCAATCAACTCCGCGACGAACATCGCCGACTTGGTCGCAAGCAACGCGCGGTTGAACTGCTGCAAGTCGAGGAACGCGCCGCAACGGTCGACTGGTCCGATAGCTCTGATCTGACGGCACTGCTTGCGACACTGCCGCGCCAGCAGCGACTCGCGCTGGCGTTGTTCTACGTAGAGGGTCTGAGCATCGCGGAGGTTGCGCACGCACTGCGCATCAGTGATGGCGCGGTCAAGTTTCACCTTCACCAGGGTCGCGACCGGTTGCGCATTTCACATGCGACGGAACAGGCCACACCGCGATGAGTGAATTCAACGATTCCGAACTGGAGAAGCTGCTTGGGCGAGCGAGTGGCGCGTACCCCGACGTCAACATCGCGTATGCGCAGGTGCAGGGACGCGTGCGACAGGCGCGCCGTCGGCGCACGGTCGTCGTGAGTGGCGTTGCGTGCAGCCTGCTCTTCTCCACAGCGCTCGTAGCTGCCAATCGCACGGACGGCTCGGAACCCTCGCAAGTTGGTGACCGCTCAAGCCTCGACGCGACGTTCCCTGACGAGACGATGGATGACACGGCCAATGTGACGGACGACAGCGTCGTCACCACTGACGATGTGTCGGACGATTCATCCAGCGGCAACTCCGTGCCAGAAACCCATCGTGGCGGCAGCACACCGGTCACCACGGCGCACGGCAACGGAGGCGATACCACCAGCTCGAAACCAACCTCGACTACCGACGCGCCCGTCACTACCGTGTTCAGCGGTGAGGGCGGGTCCATCACCGTGCGACTGGAGGACGGTGCGCTGTCCTTGATTTCGTACTCCGCTAACGCCGGTTACGACGTCGAGATTGAGCACAGTGGTGGCGACCGCGTCGAGGTTCGTTTCGAATCGGATGACCACCGCACGCGAATTCGAATCGATCTTGAGGATGGCGCAATGGATCCATCCATCGAAGAGACCGAAAACTGACGGTTTCCAGACACGTTTCACAAGCGACGACCAAACCTTCGGCCGCACTAGTGCGTGTCACATGTATCCGACCACCCCGGCGGACCACACAGGATTTGAGGGAACATCATGAAGTATCAGCCAAGCAGACTGCTTGTCATCAGCGCCGCAACCGGTGCACTGGTCATCGGTGTTGCCAGCTTCGCAGGGGCAGCAAGCTCCGGCAGGCCGCACCGCGCCGAGCTCGAGAAGCACGAGTCCAACATCGACGACAAGACCTCTACCACGCTCGACGATGACACTTCATCGACCATCGAAGACGATGCCAACGACGACGGCGCGAATAACGCTGTCGACGACGACGATCAAGGCGACGACCAGGGCAACGTAGGCGACGACGACGGAGACAACGAGGCCGACGACGAAGCCGACGACGAAGCCGACGACGAAGCCGACGACGAAGCCGACGACGAAGCCGACGACAGCGGCCACGATGGCGGCGGGCACGACGAAAATGAAGACGACGACGCGACCAACTCGGTTGACGACTGACTCATGCAGGTGATCCGTCCATACTGAGTAAGTGATGACGGACTGGAATCCGGTTCTCCGTGGCGAGTTCGCCAAGGAGTACTGGCAACAATTGCAGCGGTTTGTAGCGGGCCAACGGGCCCGCTACACCGTTTTTCCACCCGACTCAGAGGTGTTCGCCGCACTGCACCTCACCTCCTACACCGACACGCGCGTCGTCATCCTCGGCCAAGACCCGTACCACGGGCCGCGCCAAGCACACGGGCTGTGCTTCTCGGTGCAACGCGGCGTTCCGATTCCGCCGTCGCTGTTCAACATCTACAAAGAGTTGCAGTCCGATCTCGGCATCGCTCCACCGGCGCACGGCAACCTCGAGTCGTGGGCGCGCCAGGGCGTGCTGCTACTGAACACCACGCTGACAGTGCGCGCCGGCCAAGCGGCGTCGCACCACGGCCACGGTTGGGAAACGTTCACCGATGAAGTGTTGCGCATCGTCAACAAGAAGCCGCAGCGCGTCGTCTTCTTGTTGTGGGGCGCCAACGCGCGCAAGAAGAAGTCGCTGATCGATCTGTCGCGTCACGTCGTCATTGAGTCGGCGCACCCATCACCGCTGAGTGCGCACAACGGATTCTTCGGCAGTCGCCCCTTCAGCAGAACCAACACCGCGTTAGTCGAAGCGGGTCTGCAGCCAATCGACTGGACCCTCCCCGCCTAACGCGATCTGAGTCGAGGGTTTGCTCCCACCGACGTCGAGTCGAGGGTTTCGTCCCCGCTAGCGGGGAGGAAACCCTCGGGTGACCTCATCCGGGAGCAAACCCTCGACCCAAAGAAGTCAGCTGGTGGCGGGGCTTGGGTAGTCGCCGCGTTCTTCACCTGGCGGTGCGGTGTCGTATATCGCGACTGCACCGTCAAGGTTGAACAACTTCTCTTCCGTCGGCCACTCGCCGGGAAGGAAGCGCAGGCCGCCGTCGACGTACTGATACATGCCGGTGCCTTCACGACGAATCTCGTCGATGCCGGTCGCGGTCGCGTCCCACCAGAAGACGGTTGCGTCGTCGACACCCTGGTAGTCGGGAACTCCGCCCCAATAGCCCTTGTCGCCGTAGGTGAGGTACGGAGCGCTGATCCCCGGAATCGTGCCGCCCGAGGCAAACAGTGCCGTGCGAAAGTTTTCGGCCGTCAGATCTGGACCGGTGTACTGCAACACGGCGAAGAACAGCGCGGGATAAATAGCGAACACGGCGATTGTGTCGTCGGCCGGCGGCTCGACACCGGTGAACCAGAGGTAGTTAGCGAAGTATCCGGCCTCCAGCGGATTGACGCGCGCCGGCAACTGCGTGACACCGAACGCGTGCTGCCATTGCTCTTGGTCGTAGGTGCGTGCAAACGCAGTGACGTCGACGAGCGTCGCTGCGGCAACGATCCACTCCGGGAAGTATTCCTGCGCGGTCGCTTCCTTCGTGAACTCGCGCGGGGCGACTGGGTCGCCGTTGAACACTATGGTCGTAACACCGGCGGCCTTCATGCGGCTGATCACCAGCGAAGCCGTCTGCTGGATCTCGGCCGGAACGAGGTTGTACGCGATCGACTCAGCGAAGGGTGCACCGAGTGCTTCCATTCCGTCGCCCATGCGGGCGGCGAGATCGGCGGAAGCACCGCTGCTCTCGAGGTAGATGTAGCCGAAGACGCGCGGCTTGTCCTTGACAGCGTCGCCGCCGTGCTCCGCGTTCTTGCCAATGATCTGCTTCTGCAGGAACTCGAGCACGTGCGTTTGCTTCTGAATCGAACTGCCATCGAGCCCGAAGATGTACGGGTCGCGATCGGTGTAGAACTCCGGCGGCTGACCCGGCGTGCAACCGATGCAGAGGGTCTGCCGTGCGGCCAACTCGTCGGCGAACGCACTAGTGAGATCGGGGCCGTTCAACACCGCAAACGGGTGGTACTGCTCGACGATCGCAGCCGCGTCGGCGCGTGCTGCAATTTCGTCGGTCGCATTACCGGTGCCCTCGTAGGTGATGAGGTTGATGTGACGGCCGTACAGCTCGTAGTACGTCTCGTAGTAGCGAACGATTTCGGCCATCGTTTCGAACTCTTGGGCGTTGGTGTCGTCGACGGAAATCGCGTCGGTGATGTAGTTGATGATCGGATCGTTTTCTTGGCCCGCGTAGTAGACGACCGTGATCTCATCCGCGGTTACGCCAGTCGCCGTGGCACCGCCGTTGTCGCCCTCGAACGGCGCGTAGCACTCGGGGCGGAAGTAGTCGGGTGTCGCAATGCGGCCAAGCGCGGTGTCGCAGCGCTCGCCCCATTCGATCGAGCCTTCCAAGCCTTGCTCGACGGCTTGCGAGTAACTCATCGGATAGGTCACGACGCCAGCTGGCTCGGTATCGCCAGTCGTCGAGTCGGTGACACCAGTTGTGTCGACCACGGTCGTGCTGACGACGGTGTCGGCGGAATCGTTGCCAGAGTCTTTGGTCGCGACCAAGACTCCACCGCCGATCGCGACAACGGCGACTACGCCGGCGATTGGTCCCCACCGCTTCATCTGGCGGTTACCGGTCGTTCCAGAGTTGCTTGCAGGCTCCACTTCTATCCCCCTGTCGTTCGGTGAGGAGAGCCGCTGCGCTCGCGCGCCGCGACGTTGTTCCCCAGGTAGCTCTCTATCACGTCGGGATGAGCAAGAACGTCAGCAGCCAAGCCGCTCGCCAGAACCGATCCCTGGTCGAGGGCAATCAGGCGATCGCTGACCGACGAAACCAGCGGGATGTCGTGCTCGATCACCAGCAAGCTGGCGCCCATTTCGTCGCGGAGGCTGCGCAGCACGGGAGCCAGCGCCTCGACTTCGCGTTGCGCGATTCCGCTCGATGGCTCGTCGAGCAGCACCAGCACCGGTCGATGGGCCGCGATGCAGGCGAGATCCACAACACGACGAGTGCCGGTACTGAGTTCGCGCACGAAGCTATTGCGATACTCGCCGAGGTGCATCAGCTCGATGAGCTCACCAACGCGCAACGCCGTGCGTTCCTCGTCGTCGAACACTGCGGGCAGTCGCAGCGCTGCTGCCATCGCACTGCGACTGGTCACCCAGCGCTCGAGCGCTACGGCAAGCGTGTCGGTCACCGTCATGTCGGGAAACAGTCGCGCGTCTTGGAAACTGCGGCCCAGCCCGCGGTCGGCGCGCTTGCTCGCACTGAGCCCCGTGATGTCGCTGCCCTCGAACTCGATGCGCCCGGAATCGAGCGGCACGAAGCCACTGATCAGATCGAAGATGGTGGTCTTGCCGGCACCGTTGGGGCCGATCATGCCGACGATCTCGCGCGCCGCAACCTCAAACGTCGCGCCGTTCACCGCGCGGTTGCCACCGAATGCACGGGTGATCTCCGTGACGCGCAGTACCGGTGTCGCCGGTCCTTCAGCGGCAGCCTCGGCGACCTTGGCCGAACCTTTAACGGCAGACTTCGACGGCTTGGCACTCGCCTCGCCGCCAGACAAGAAGACCGAGCGCAACAAGTCGGTGCGTCCAAGCAACTCTGAGGTTGCACCGCTGAAGCGAATCGTGCCGCGCTCCATGAAGTACGCCCGCTCCGCCACGGTGAGGGCGACGTTGACGCTTTGCTCGACCAGAATCACCGCGGTGCCTTCTGCCGCGATGCGTTGCACGAGCGGAAGGATCTGGCCGATCACGACCGGCGCCAGGCCAAGCGACAGTTCGTCGATCAACAGCACGCGCGGCTTGGCCACGAAGGCCATGCCGAGCGCGAGCATCTGCTGCTGCCCACCGCTGAGATCGCCGGCCGATCGTTGCAAGCGATCGCGCAATACGGGGAACATCTCCAGCACTTCTTCGATCGCTTGCTCGCGCCCTGGCGCGTCGTGTCGTCGTGTCCAGCCCGCAAGCTGCAGGTTCTCGCGCACGGTGAGGCCGCCGAAAACGCCCTGTCCGCCTGGCATCTGGCTGATGCCGAGCACTGCGATCTCATTTGGCGGTGCGTGCGTGATGTCGCGGCCGTCGAGCACGATCGCGCCGCTGTCGGCTTCGACGACACCGCTGATTGACTTCAACATCGTGCTCTTGCCGGCGCCGTTGGTTCCGAGCAGCGCAACGATCTCGCCTTCTTTGATGTCGAAGTCGACGTCGAACAACACTTGCCGCCCGTCGTAGCCAGCGTTGACGCCGCGCAACAACAGCAGGTCGGCTTCGCCGCGTCGGCGTTGGTATAGCGCCTCGCTGCGCGCAGCCGACGACTTCCACACCTGTGCGATGTCGCCGTTGATCGTGTTCTTCGCCGAACCAAGAATCAGGCTGCCGATGATGAACAGCGGCACCAGCGTCAGCATCCCCCAGCGAATGCCGATGTGACTGCTGATCCAACCGATCAACGGCAACACCAGCAAGCCGGGGATCACCCACAGCGAGGCGACCGAGAAGCCGGTCGCGCGGGCGCGTGCCGGGATCGCAAGCGAGAGCGCGACGAGGATGCCTGGGCCGACAATCGCCAACGTTGCGGAGATCGCGCAGTTGAAGATGACCGCCACGACGATGTTTGGCGACACAGCGAAACCAATCGCAATCACCGAGGTCAGCATCGCGATGCGTGAGACGAAACGAATGAGCGCGGCCATGTCGGTCATGAAGCGTTTGGTGATGTAACGCGTGCCGACCACGAGGCCGAGCAACTGGAAAGGCTCGGCGATTGCCGACGCGATGCCGCGAGCGCGCTCGTCGAGGTTGAACTTCTCTTCGTAGAGCAGTGAGGCCAGCACGACGAAACCGATCAAGGCCGTTGCCAAGAACGGCAGGCTCCACCACAACCGCTGCAACGTCGGGATCTTCTGCACGGTGCGCCAACTCTCGGCGAACGAGGGCACCGTTTCCTCGGTGTTCGCTACGTCCTCGCTGGAACCCATCGCGGCGCGTTCCCACTTGCCCCGCACCGGCTCATGCAGTCGCAAGGCCATCACGGCGAAGATCACGGTCGGAACCATGAAGACGATGAACGGGACTCGCCAGCCAAATTGAAACGCCAACAGGCCAGCGACCAACGGGCCGACAAACGAACCGATCGCGTTCGCCGCCCGGTGTGTGCTGAACACCTTGCTGCGCGTTTCGATTGGGTAATAGTCGGCGAGCAGCGAGTTGTGCGTCGGGTCGATGACCGCCTTTCCGATGCTGCTACCGCTGCGCGCGATCACTAGTAGAACCACACCGGTCGCGAGGCCAGTCATGCCGCTGAACATCGCCCACACCAGCGCGCCGGCAATTGCCAACGGAACACGCTTGGTTCGGTCGGCGAATTGCGCGATAGGAACCTGCAGAGCCAGGGCCGCAACCGATGCGAGCGCGACGAGGCCGAGCACCTTCGTGTTGTTGAGGTTGAACTCGTCGCGAATGTTTGGCAGCAGAATGGCGAAGGCCGTGCGGTCGAGCTCGTCGACCGCGTTCAAGCCGAACAGCACCACCAATGGAAATGCCGACTCGCCGCCGCACACGTCGCGCAGCCAGGTCATCGGGTGCGCGACGTGCGCCATGAACCGGCGCAAGAGGCTCGGGGTCGCGGTGCTCATGTCGCGTCCTGCTTCTCTTTCGCGTCGTCAGTTGCGTCGAGTTTCACCGCGTGCGCTTCGTCGACCCTTGTGCCGGTGAGCAGTCGCACCACAACGTCACGCAGCTTCACCCACAAGCTGCCGAGACCGCCGGGCAGAATCAACAGCACCAGCAACACGCCGGCACCCGTCGACAGCAACTGCCATGTCGAATCGTTGATGAACCAACGCGTGCCGCGTAGATAGAGCGCACCAAGCAGTGCGCCGCCGAGCGAACCCAAGCCGCCGATTACCGCTGTGATGAACACGCTGAAGTTTTCGCCAGCGCTGTAGCTCTTGACGCTGAAGCCCTGGTTGAGGTGTGCGTACAGCGCGCCACCGACACCGGCGACGAAGCCAGAAAGGACGAAGGCGGTCAGCTTGGCGCGCACGACGTCGACCGAGAAGCTCTGCGCGGCGCGCTCGTTTTCGCGCACTGCGATGATGATGCGACCGGTGCGCGACCGGCGGATGCCGCGCAGGCCCAGGTAGATCAGCGCGCCAACGGCGACGGAGTAGGCGTAGTAACGCGCCGGGGTATTGATGCTGAAGCGACCGAACAGCGGCGGCCGCCCGAAGCGTTGTTCGGCTTTCGGGAACCACCCGAAGAAGCGATCGTTGAGCAACCATGCCTCCGTAACAAGCGCGAGGGCGAAGGTGGTCACCGCGAGGTACAGCCCCCGCAATCGCAGTGCTGGCACGCCGACCGCGAACGCAGCGAGCCCACCGGCGACACCACCTATCAGCAGACCGAGCGTGAGATCGACGTTCCACCGCGACGTGAACGTCGCGCTCGTCGCGGCACCGATGCCAACAATCGCCATCTGTCCAAATGAAACCTGTCCGGCCCAGCCAGTCAGCACCACGAGCGACATCCCGATGATGGCGAACGCGATCACCGCCGATGCCTTGACGATGTAGTCGACGCGCAAGATTGCTGGAAGAAGAACGAGGGCTGCCCCGCTTACGGCTAACAGCGCGTAACGCACTGCGACGACCGATCGGTGCGCAGCAAGGCGACGCGGCAGCGGGCGCACTTCTTCCGCGCCCCGCCAGCTACTGGTTGCGTCGGTGTCGCGGCGGTTGAAACTGCCGCGCTGCGCGAGCAGTGCGACGAACATGGCGGCCGCCATGATCGGGTAGGCGAGTAGCGGCGTGTCCGAGTTGCTTTGCACGCCGAACTCGAGCAATCGCAAAGCGATGGCCGCAACGGCGATGACGACCAAGTTCTCCATGCGCCCGATCACCAACGCGGCCAACGCGATCAGGAACGTGGGCAAGCCCTCGGCATATCCGATCGGCACTCCCGTGATGCCGCTGCGCATGAACAGCGCAAGGAACGACAAGACCGCGGCCACCATCCACACGACTGTGTTCAGACGACTGACGGGAATGCCCAGCATCGCCGCCCGGTCGCTTCGTTCAGCGGAGGCGCGGATCGCGGTGCCGAGGCGACTGCGATTCAAGAACCAGCCGACGAACAGCAACGCCAGCGGTGCGACGACCATCGCGATGATGTCGTTGCCACCAAGAATGAACTTGCTCGAGTCGGGCCGCCACGGTGGCCAGTTCGTCGAGAGCGTGAGCTTCCAATCGATGGGCGAGGGGATCCGCTCGCTGCCGAGATTCTTTCCCCACCAGCGCGGTACCAAGATGGCGAGCACCAACAACAGTTGCGAAATGCCGAGCGTCGCCACCAACATCACCATGCGTGGCGAGTTGCGGAAGCGGCGCACGATCGCCATCTCGACAACCAGGCCAAGTAGCAGTGCGAGCAGCAGCCCGACGCCGAGGCCGACGAGATACGGCCAGCCCCAGAACAGCATCAACGCGGCAGCGAAACCGACGGGCACCGAGCCCATGTCGGCCTGCGCGAAGTTGATGACCCGATTGGCGCGGTAGATCAGCGCCATTCCGATGGCGAGCATCGCGGCGAGCAGGCCGAGCACGAGACCGCGGGTCCACACGCCAAGTGGCATGCCAAAGAAGAACAATTGGATCGCCACCAGCGCCGCGATCGTGGGCGCGGCGACGACGACTACATCATTTCCCTTGCGCCCCCATCTCCCCACAACGCCCGACCGTACAACGTCGGTAGTACTGACGCCTTACACGAGTCGCGGGTGCTGCATCCCGATCCGCCGATAGGCCGACAAGGATGACGAGGATGCAGCCCACCCAAATGGCAGGCTGTGGCACACCATGATTCGTCGCTGCCTGCTCGTCACTGCGCTGCTGATTGGCGTTGCGTGCTCGAGTAGTGGAGCCGGTAGCGGCCCTCTGTTCTCGCCCGGCGTGTCGACGACGACGGCTGAGGTCGACAGCAGCGATGTCGCGACGACCTCAACGGAAGCCACGTCCACGACTGAAGCCACTACGACCACGATTCCAGTGCCGGTCCCGACGACGCCGCCACTCACACTCGACGGCGGTGTTGTCAAGGTCGCCAACGCGACCGCGGTTGAGGAAGCCGCGCAGCGTTTGACTGCCGAACTCACCGACGTGGGCTTCGCAGTCGCGGAACCAACCAACTCCGCCGGTAAGGACGAAGAACTCTCCATCAGCAAGATCTACGTGAAGGCTGGCAGCGAAGCGGTCGCAGAATCGATCAGCTACTTGATGGGCGGCATCGACATCTTGCGCATGCCGACACCGGCTTGGATCTTCGGTGGCACCGCGGCGCTCGGCGACACGACTGTGCTGGTGATGTTGGGCAGCGATCTCGCTGGTGCCCCGTTGCTGGTGATGCGCTTCGAGCCAGGTCGTCAAGGACCGGATTGATGGCTGATAGTGATTGGACCAGCCACGCGCGGGTGATGAGAATTCGGCGACGATCCAAAGCCGGCAACACGCTGATCGTCACGATCCAGAACTTTCGCACGCATCGCACCGGACGCCACGCTGCGCTCGTTGCGCACTACGGCTTCTTGTCGGTGTTCCCACTCTTGTTGGTGTTCACCACGATCCTCGGCTTTGTATTGCAGAGCCGACCGAAGTTTCGCGATCAGATCATCAACTCCGCGTTCAACCGCATCCCGATCATTGGCGAGAAGGTCGGTTCGCAGCCGCAAGAGTTGAAGGGCAACTTGCTGGTGTTGATCTTCGGTTTGGTCGCCGCGCTTTGGGCAGGAATGCGCGCCTTCAATGTGTTGCAGAGCGCACTCGACGACGTGGCGGAAGTACCGATGAATGGTCGGCGGAGTTTCTTGCGTACTCGCGCGCGCTCGTTGCTGGGCATCTTGGTCGTCGGTGGTGCGCAGATTGCAACCGCGGTGCTCAGCTCGCTCGTGGCCGTCAGCGGCGTGCGGGTGCTACACAAGGTGCTGCTGATCGCTGGCACGGTGCTGCTGAACACGGCCGTCATCGCCGCCGCCTACCGATGGCTCTGCGTGCGCAAGTTCACCTGGCGAGAAGTGATGCCGGGCGCAATCGCCGCCGGCATCGCCTTTGCCGCACTACAGATCGCGGGCACCGTCGTGGTCGGGCGGGCGATCGCTAACGCATCGTCGGTGTATGGAACTTTCGCATCGGTGATCGCACTACTGACCTGGCTCAGCCTGCACGCGCTGATCGCGCTGATGGGTGCCGAGTTGAATCACGCGTTGCCGGCGCGTCGCTACAAGTCGTAGCGCGTTACTTCTCCACGACTTGGGCGATTCGCTCGAGCGTCTTGGTCATCGAGTCGACCGTGCTGCTGCGCATTCCGCGCACTGCGAAGGGGAACGCTTCCTTGCGAATATCCCAGCTTTCCCTCACGAGCGTGCCGCCATCTTGCGGTACCAACTCGTAACGCCAGATCCGTCCGCCAACCAATAGGCGCATCGGCGCAATCGTCGGACGCGTCTGCCATGCGATCAATCGGTTCTCTTCGAACTCGATCACGGTGCTCACCATCGAATACGGAATCCCCCGTTGCATCGACATGCCGAACTTCGATCCGAGCGCCAAACGCTGCGATCCTTCGGAAGCACCACGCACAGTGCCGGAACCATCGATTTCTTGATGTCGCGCGGGATCGGCGAGCAAATCAAAGATTTTCTCCGCAGGTGCCGCTATCAGGCGTTCAACGGTCGCAACGTCGTGTGTTGTCATGCGATCAGTTAACCGCGACGACACATGTTCCATTCCCCGTAGTAGAACTCTCAAGGACGTCTCAGGTCACACGTGACAAGGGGCTAGCGGGTTTAGGTCGACCAGTTCGCTACCGATACCTGAGGTAATGATGCATCGAGGTACCCGCCACCTGCGATCGCTATGTCTGACTGCAGCCGTTTCGACGATGTTGATGACAGGCGTTGCTATGTCGACCGCTCCGGTCGCGACTGTTTCCGCGGCCGACGCGCCGTGGACACTGCCGACCGTTCCACCGCGCTGCAGTAGCGAGAAAGCAAACAGCGGCGATGTCGCCGGTTGCATTTTGTCGAGCTATTCCGG
>JAYVVU010000086.1:0-2265 GCA_043786755.1 Actinomycetota bacterium | reverse complement strand
ACTGGTGCCGGTGGGGCAAACCTCGTGGTCCCGTCGGGACTGGCGAGTGCCGGGCTTATTTCCGGGACGCGCACCGGCGCAGGCACCTTCGACCTTGTGTTTCGACACAAGTATCCCGAAGGCGTTTGCCCCCTGTCGCCCGGCATCGTCGGCACTACGACTGGTCTCGTCGCAACCTTCACCGTATGGAACCCCGCTGCAGGCACCGCTACCGTGAAGTTCGCGGTCGGTGGTGTCGCAACGGATCCTGCTGCAACCGACTCTGTCCGGTTCGCGCTCATTGTTCGCAACAGTGGTCGGAACTGAACTCGAAAGGAACATGAAACATGCCTGCTAACGATGCGCAAATCCGCGGAATCGCCAACTTCGAAGCCGCTGCCTACGATGATGTCAAGGCGTTGCTCGCCGCGACTCCCAGCAACAGCACCACGGCAACCGCTGCTGCCGCCGGTGCAATTGTCCCGTTCGTGTTTGTTCTGCCGGACGTGGCGACGACGACCTACTCGTTTACCATTCCATTCGCGTGCGAACTCGTGAATGCGTGGAACATCAAGGATGGTGCCGGCGCGGCAAACACCATCCAGTTGAAGAACGGCGCAGGTACAGCGATCTCCGATGCGATGGCAGCGGCGGTCGACGGTGCTCTTACGCGAGCGGCATCGCTTGCGTCTGCCACCCGAACGCTTGCTGCGAACGCTACGCTGCAGATCACGAACACCCGCGCCGCTGGAACCGCTCTGGCGACAGTGGTTGTCGAAGTGATTCGCCGCTGAAGAAGTTCCGAGCGGTCTAGCCACTGGGCAGGACCGGGTGACCGTTCGGACGTTTTGTTAACCGCCACGGAGGATATATGTCCGCAATTGATCTTCAGACCCTTCGTAGCGATATCCGCTTCCGTGGCGATTACCAAAACGTTCGCAAGTTCCCGAACGCCGACGTCAACAAGGAAATCCAACGCTCGTTCGGCGAGTTCTACGCCATCGTCGACAGCACGCACGAAGGCTATTGGGACACCGAGGGAACTGTTGCGACCGTTGCCTCGCAGCGTTTTATCGCGCTGCCTGCGACGACTTGGCGCGTGAAGGGCGTCGACATTCTCGACGGCTCCGACTACATCGAGCTTCGGCAGGTCAACGTTGCAGACCGCAACAAGTACAGCTCAACCTCAGACATGCCGCTTGCGTATCGGCTGTCGTCTCGAGGCGTCGAACTGTTTCCGACTCCGAACACGGCGTACACGCTACGCGTGACATACACGCCGGTGGCGCCCGCGCTCCAAGAAGCTGTCGCCGTCGAGTGGTACAACGGGTGGGAAGAGTACGTCATCGAGTCGACGCTGCAGAAGCTCGACCGTCGCGAAGGCAAGCCCCTCGGTGAGCGTGATCGTGAGATCGAGCGCCTCGAGAAGCGCATCCGCAGCGAGGCTACCGAGCGCAAGCAGCAAGAACCCGAGTACCTTGTGCTTCGCGAGGGCGGGGACATGGATCGCTTCCCGTTCGGGGAGCCCGACTGATGTCCGGACGTCGCCCTAAGCAACCGACGAACGTCGGTCTGATCCAGACGCCACACGTGCAAGATGTCGACACGGCTCGAGCCGTGAAGACATTGACCGATGCCGTGAACCGGCTGCGGTTCAACAACCTGTTGAAAGTAGACGTCGGCAGCACGTTCATTGGTGCGCGTCCCGAGATCAACTTCATCGCTGGCACGAACATCACGCTGTCGGGGACCGACAACCTCGCCGACGAGCGCATCGACATCACCATCACCGCAGCGAGTGGCGGAGGAGCTATTTCCGACGGTGACAAGGGCGATGTGGTCGTGTCAGGCGCAGGCACGGTTTGGCTAGTCCCCGACCTCGCCCTCAAGGTGAACACCACGAGGCTGATCAACACGACGTCGCCGATTACGGGCGGCGGAGACCTGTCAGCAGATCGCACGATCGCTTTCGATCAGACCGTTGTGCTCAACAACAACGCTCGACTCGCGGTGCGTAAGAACTCCACCGGTGGCGCGGTCGGCACACGGCGACAGTTGAACTTGATCGAGGGCGCGAACATCACGTTGACTGTCGCTGACGACGCAGGCAACGAAGAGGTCGACGTCACGATCGCTGCTGCGGCTGCAGCGCCCACGATCACGTCAGTAGAACTTGACTTCGGTTCGACACCAGTTGACTCGGCGAGCTTCGTCGTTGTCGATGCCAGTGTCTCCAGCACATCAAAGGTGATGATCGTCCAAAGCGGTACGGCGGCGACAGCGCGC
>JAYVVU010000085.1:0-5363 GCA_043786755.1 Actinomycetota bacterium | reverse complement strand
CGTTGGAGGCTTACTGATCTGGCGGTGCCCAGTTGTTGGGCGAAGATACTGACGCGTAGTTCTTCGAACAGCCAGCCGAGGTCGATCACCTCGGGTGTGATTTCGTCGTGGTCGAGTCGACGCAGCAACGACACGTAGCGCTTTTCCAACGCGACGATTGAGGCGAGCGTGGTCGCGTCGCGAACCGGATTCTCCGGCAGCTTGTTGAGACGGACGTCGATGCCCTTCACGTAACGGAGCAGATCGGCCAGGCGACCGACACCAGCAGCGGTGACGAAGCCGGGTCGGACAAGTCGGCTGAGTTGCTGGCGTGCGTCGTTGGCGCCAGCAGCAACCGCCGGCGCTACTAGTCGTGTCAGCCGTTCTGTCACCGTGTTCGCGGCCCCAACGACATCGCAGGCGTCGCGAAGTGCTGTCGCTGCGCGATCGGCGAGTTGCTCGTGCGCCGCGGCGACCAAGCTGTCGAAGTCGGTGGCCGTGAAGGGCAACGCTCCGAAGTCGGTGACGACGCTGTCGGCTGCGGCGATCAGGCAGTCGTCGGCGAGTTGATCGATCGACAGGTCGCTGCAGCGAGCTACAGCCAGTCGGGCAGCATCGGTGAGGTCGCGCTCACGAGCGCGCTTCGAAACCGGCGTCGCCAACAGCATCAGCCGGCGTACGCCGTTGCGCATTACCTTCGCTTGCAGATCCGTAGTCGTGAACACGCGAATGCTGACACTGTCGCCGTCGTCAAGTAGCGCTGGATAACCGCGCACCGGCACATCGCCGCGCATTGTTGTCACGTCGCGCGCGAGCTCACCAAAGTCCCACTTGGTGATCCCGGTGCGCTCCTCGATCGGTGCTTCCCGTGCGATCGCCACGCGCAGTCGCTGGGTCAACTGCTTGCGCAACGCGAGCAAGTCCTTGCCGTGGGCAAGTGGCGCGCCGTGGTCGTCGTCGACTGAAAATGTGACGCGCAGATGCGGCGGTGCCTTCGCGATGTCGAACGCGACTGGTGGCACATCGATTCCGGTCGTGTCGCGCACGGTTGTGGTCAGCGCGCCAGCTAGTGAAGTGCCAGCCTCCCACGAAGCGGGCGTACCGATCGCGCCGACCACCCTGTCGATGACATCAGCCATCGGAACGAGTTCGCGACGAACGTCTTTGGGTAGCGACTTCATCAACGCGCCGATCAGCTCGGCACGGAAACCCGGGACTCCCCAGTCGAACCCGTCGGGCTCAATCTGGTTCAGGGCCGCAATGGGGATGTGCACCGTTGCGCCGTCGAGTTCAGTCCCTGGCTCGAAGCGATAAGTAACCGTGAGGTCCAGCGCGCTGTGCAGCCAGACGGTGGGGAAGTCTTCGTCGCTGACCGGCGTGTTGACGAAGTGTTCAAGTCGCATCATCAGCAGGTCGGGTTGTTGCGCGCGCTCGCGTTTCCACCAGCGATCGAAGTGACGAGTGCTCACCACTTGCGCACCTACACGCTGTGCGTAGAACCGATACACCGACTCCTCGTCGATGAGATCGACGCGTCGTACGCGGTCGCCCCATCCCTTCAGATCGGCGAGGAAGCGTTTGTTCTGCGCCCAGAAGTCGTGATGCGTTGTCCAGTCCCCCTCGGCGAGTGCGCACCGGAGGAACAAGTCGCGCGCCTCCACCGGGTTGACCCGGTCGTAGCCGATGGTGCGGCCTGACACGATCGGCAGTCCGTACAGCGAGACGCGCTCGATGCACACCGCCGCGCCGCGCTGCGAGTCCCAAGAGGGCTCGCCGTATGAGTATTTGGCGAGATGACCGCCCAGCGACTCCGCCCATTCTGGCTGGACTGCCGCGACCATTCGACCCCACAGTCGATTGGTCTCCACCAGTTCCGCGGCGATCACCCAACGCGGCAATAGCTTGCCGACGACCGAGCCCTGTCCGATCATGAATTTCGAGCCGTGTGCCCCGCGGTACTCGCGGCCGTTGCTGTCGCGCGTCGCGCCGTCGCGGAAACCGAGGTGACTCAACAGTCCTGCGAGCAGCGCCTGATGCACGCGATCCGGGTGGCCGGCTGCGACACCAGACGGGTCGGTGCCGGTCGTGGAGGTTTTGGGGCGGACGCCAATCTGGCCGGCGACCTGGCGCACTTGGCTAAAGAGGTCTTGCCACTCGCGCACGCGCAAATAGTTCAAGTACTCCGTGCGACAGAGCTTTCGGAACTGACTACTGCTCAACGCATGCTGGCGCTCGCGCAGGTAATCCCAGAGTTTGACCAGCGTGAGGAAGTCGCTACCCGCCACCTCAAATCGTCGGTGTGCTTCGTCGGCCGCATCGCGATGTTCAGCGGGCCGCTCACGCGGGTCCTGGATGCTGAGTACGGAAGCGATGATCGTGACTTCGCGCACGCATCCGTGACGAGCGGCTTCGAGCACCATGCGCCCCAACCGCGGGTCGATCGGCAATCGGGCCAGTTGCTGACCGATCGCAGTTAATCGTTCGGCACCCGGCTCGATGGCGCCCAGCTCTTCAAGCAACGCAAAACCGTCGCGCACCGAGCGTGAGTCTGGTGGATCGAGAAACGGGAACGCAGCGACGTCGCCGAGCCCGAGCGCGGTCATCTGCAGAATGACCGACGCCAGGTTGGTGCGCAGAATCTCGGGCTCGCTGAACTCGGGGCGCTCGACGAAATCTTCCTCGTCGTACAACCGAATGCAGATGCCGGGGGCGACACGGCCACAGCGGCCGGCGCGCTGGTTGGCGGAAGCCTGTGAGACCGGCTCGATCGGCAACCGTTGCACCTTGAGTCGATGGCTGTAGCGCGACATGCGCACCGACCCGGCGTCGATTACATAGCGCACGCCCGGCACGGTGAGCGAGGTCTCGGCGATGTTCGTGCTCAACACCACGCGCCGCTCGTTGTGTGGTTGCCAAATGCGATGTTGCTCGACGGCGGACAATCGTGCGTACAGCGGTAGCACATTGGTGGATCGAGCCGCGTGCGTGGCGCGAGCACTGAAGTGACGGCGCAACGCGTCGGCCGTGTCGTGAATCTCGCGCTCGCCGGAAAGGAACACCAGCACGTCCCCGTCGCCTTCGTGCTCGAGTTCGTCGAGTGCTTCGACCACGGCCTGCACCTGGTCGGTGTCGGCCTGTAACGGCCGGTAGCGCAGCTCGACCGGGTAGGCGCGGCCCGTCACCTCAATGACGGGCGCCGCGGTGCCCGACTTGTCGGCGAAGTGTTCGCTGAAGCGTTGCGTATCGATCGTCGCCGAGGTGACGATCAGCTTGAGGTCCGGCCGCTTGGGCAGCAATTGCGCCAGATAGCCGAGCAGAAAGTCGATGTTGAGGCTGCGTTCGTGCGCCTCGTCGATGATCAGCGTGTCGTAGCGGCGCAGCATGCGATCGCGCTGAATCTCAGCGAGCAAGATGCCGTCGGTCATCACCTTTACCAGCGTGCGCTCGCCGACTGTGTCGGTGAACCGCACTGTGTAGCCAACGGCCTCACCAAGAGGCGTGCCCAACTCTTCGGCAACGCGCTCCGCGATAGTGCGCGCCGCCACTCGACGCGGCTGCGTGTGGCCAATCAGACCCTTCACGCCGCGCCCTAACTCGAGACACAGCTTGGGAAGTTGCGTGCTCTTACCGGAGCCAGTTTCACCGGCAACGATGACTACCTGATGGTCGCGGATCGCAGCCAGCAGATCGTCGCGGCGTGCAGCCAGTGGCAACTCTGCCGGACAGGCGAGCTTGCCGTCGGCGCGCAACAGCTCAACGGTGGCGGCGCGGCTTTGCGCGAGATCGACCTTGCTGGCGGTAGCGATGTTTCAAGTATTGCGGCGAAGCCTTACGGCGCAGGCACCAATACTGCGCCGATCACTTGGATCACGCCATTGGTTGCCCGCACGTTCTGAACCAGGATCGGATTGCCGTCAACATAGGTGACGCCGTCCTTCTTGGTGATCGTGAGTTCGACACCAGCCACGGTTGTCAGCGTGCCCTCTTTCAGCATGTCGGTCGTCAGGGCGCCCGCCACCACGTGGTAGGTCAGCACCGTCGTCAGCAGCGTGCGGTCGGAGAGCACTGCGTTGAGGGTCGCACTGGGCAACGCATCAAACGCAGAGTCGACTGGTGCAAATACGGTGAAGGGACCGTCGCCCTTCAACGTGTCAATCAGGTCGGCGCGTGTCACCAGGTCGGCGAGAGTTGCAAATCCCGGAAGCGTGGTCGCCACATCAATGATGTCGCCAAGCGCTGGAACCAACACGTCGCTCATCACGTAGACGTAACCGTTCGTTGCTTCCACACCCGCGCCAACTTCACTGCCCTCCACGTAAAACTTGCCGTCGACCTCAGTGACTGTCAGCGTCGTGCCGGCAACCGTTGTCAGTTCGCCAGCGGCGAGCTGATCGGGCGAGATGGAGCCGGCGACGACGTGGTGAGTCAGCACGGTCGCGAGAATCGTTGGGTCGTCCTGCACGAAATGCAAGACATCGAGTGGCAACTTGTCGAACGCGGCATCGGTTGGTGCAAACACGGTGAACGGTCCGCCCCGCAGCGTCTCGACAAGTCCAGCATCGACGGCGAGACCGGCGAGTTCCGTGAACACTTGGTTGGTCAGCGCAGTGGCGACGATGTCGCCCATCGGCAATGGAGTTTCCGTTGTCTCGGTGGGCATCGACATGTCGGTCCCGGTCCCGACGGTGGTCTCGACCGC
This sequence comes from Actinomycetota bacterium, assembly GCA_043786755.1. Taxonomy (GTDB): domain Bacteria; phylum Actinomycetota; class Acidimicrobiia; order Acidimicrobiales; family Ilumatobacteraceae; genus UBA668. Next base: position 685 of record JAYVVU010000085.1, on the reverse strand, counting down.
ATCGCGGGCATCGGCTGCGCACGCACCAAGGGTAAACATCAACCCACTGGCGAGTAGCGACAGGGTGCGAGAAAGACGGGGTGCATGGCGTTCGGACATAACCCTGACGGTACGCAGGGCGGCGGGAAGCGGTCAGGGGCGGGCGACTCTCGGCCGTGGGACCAAAGTCCTTAGTGGTGTTACTCGTGAACGGAGTAGGCCGACACCGGCGCACCAGGAAACGGGCTCAGTTCCAGATAGATCTGAAACGAGTTGCCTTTGCCCTGGACGTCGAAGTCACCGTTCGCAGCCGATGTGGGCCGCGTCGCTCCGAGCCGAAGGCGCCCATGAGTTGCAATCAGTAGGGCGGCCTGTGCGCGACGACGCTCGAAGGACTCGTCGAGCGCGACATTGTCCTCGAACAGGGCGGTGGCCACCTCGTCGTCCCAGTCGTTCAACAAGTCGACCAAACGTTGCGCGGCCGACTCCCACGCGGGTGCCACATATGCGGGGGGTACGGGCACCTCGCCGTGCTCGTGCAATGCGGCCAACAGGCGCACTGTGAGATCGCTCATCGGCGCGTAAAATGTATTGGACAGCGCGATCACGCCGATGCTGCGCCCAGCGAACCAGCGCATGTTGCTGCCGTACCCCGGAAGTCCGCCGGCGTGAGCGACGATCGTGCCCAGAGTTGCGTCGTCACGAA
>JAYVVU010000084.1:0-2272 GCA_043786755.1 Actinomycetota bacterium | reverse complement strand
GCGGAATGGTCTCGCGCTGGATCGGGGTCGGTTCCTCGTAGCCCAGTTCTTCGAGCGTCTGCACCAATTCGGGCCGCAAACCGAGGGCTGCGAAGCCTTGAGAAACACCACCTTCGTGATCGCTTGTTTCGTCCACGGATTCTCACTCGTCGCCTTCTGTATTGCGGGTTACACAACGATAGTGGCAGCCGCGGATAACGGGACCGAGATCTGGGGCTACTGTTCGCGAGCGGGCGGACCCGGCTGCAATCCGCGGCCCCAATGAAGGGAATCAAGTGATGAGAAGTTCACGGAAAGTCTTCGGTGCAGCTTTGGCTGCCGCCGCACTCTTCGCAATCGCCGCGCCTGCCTCGGCAATCACCGGCGGGGATCCCGACGGCGATGGGCACCGCGGTGTCGCGATGATCGTGTTCTACGAGCCGGCAGGGCGGTTCCGCTGCACGGCTACGCTGGTCACCCCAACCGTCCTGGTCACCGCTGCGCACTGCACGGAAGGCACGATTGGCCGAACTTTCGTAACGTTCGCAACGAATGTACCGACTGTGGCCCCCGCACCAGTTCCGGCCGACGGTTATCCGATCATGTCTTACAACGGCGTCACAGTGTCGGGTACTGCCTACACGCACCCTCAGTACTCCGGGTTCACCGATCTGGACAACTGGAACGATGTGGGTGTGATCGTTCTCGACTTCCCGGTCAACGACCGACCGCTCGCCGCGCTCGCGCCAACCAACTACCTGGACGCCTTTGGTCAGCCAGTGCTGAACAAGACCATCTTCACGCTCGTCGGTTATGGCACGGAGGTGCGCAAGCCCGACAGTGGGCCGCAGAAGCCGACTCCGATGTCGTTCCCTCGCATTCGGCGAGTAGCTGAGTCGCCTGGTCAGAAGTTGATGCCGCAAATCGTGCAGATGAACGGCAACATCAACGACACTCGCGGGACCGGCGGAACTTGCTTCGGAGACTCGGGCGGCCCTGCCTATCTCGACGGCTACATCGTGACCGTGACGAGCTACGGATACACGGACAACTGCCGCTATCTCGGTGGCTACCAGCGACTCGACATTCCAGTCGTTCAGGATTGGCTGGAGACGTTCGGCGTGCCCGTCTGAACTTGCCCTGATTGAACTTTCGTTGTGGATGCGTCCCGGTCGGCATTGCTGGCCGGGACGCACTCATTCATGAGTAGTGACCAAACGAACGCTCGGCCCGCGAACGGGCGCTTTGGTTCAGGTCCGGGTGCAGCGCCGAGAGTGCGGCGCAGTACTTGCTGAAGTTCAGGGGCCGGATGCAGTTCCGATGCAGCAGGCGCACCGTCGGGCAGCACCAGACAACGCTTTTCACCTCTATCACCACGGCATCGCCAACTGGTGTGGCGGTCCCCGAATCGGCTTCGGCGACGACTCCACTGTCGATCGTCAATCGGTCACCGCTGACCGGGTTGAACATGGTGCGGCGCGTGTAGTCGAGTCCGAGCGTGTACTTCAGCATGTTCTCGGGGCGGCGGCCGTAGTCGTCGAACAACGTGTCGGAGATCCACTTCCGCTCGACGTTGGTGAGCTCTGTGCCATACGCAACCGTGCGAAGGATTCGGCGCTTGAGCGTGCCGCCGCGGCCGGACTTCAGCTTGATCTCGAGCATCTCCTCGGGATCGTTGCCGTAACGGCGGGTGCGCACCTTGTAACGGAGGCGACGACCCATCACGTGATCGCGAAAGAGTCCGAAGTCTTGATCGTCGTAGTACGACGATTGGTAAGCGGTGAAGCGCTTTTGGTTGACCTGCAGAACTTGCCAATCCGAGTCGAGCACTTCCAAGACTTTGAGAGCGGCGTCGAGATGCAACACGTACTTCGTGTCGTAGCGCTCTTGCAGGTCGCCCGATGCGCGAAGTGTGTCCAGGTCGGTCGTGTCGCGACGAAGAAGGTTCGCTTCGATCGCCGCAAACATGCCGCTACGAACTCCGTGGACCGGTTTGCACGTCGAGGCGCATGGTCTCGCGCACAAAGTCGATCTCGCGCACCAGTGCGGATCGAATCGGCCTATTCAGCGTCTGTTCGAGATGCTGTGCCAGTGCTTGATCGTCGTGGATGATGCGGTCGAGTTCCACGCGCAACGTTGTGTAGCGGGTGGCTTGATTGAGGCGTTGATTGTCGACGATGAACATCGTCAGGATCAAGAACACCGAAAAGATGCCCTTGATCTCGAAACCCATGCCGGGCAGGCCGGCCATTAGTCCAAGAACGAGCGCGACCATCGTGTAGCCGATTTCGAC
>JAYVVU010000083.1:0-5379 GCA_043786755.1 Actinomycetota bacterium | reverse complement strand
GCCAGCGACCCGATCGCGACGAACCACTCATCCCAATCACCACCTTTCCGTTGGAAGCAAGAACACAGAATGTGCTCAATCGCGACACTGCGCCCAACCCGAAACAATGTCAACTCTGCTCACCGGTACCGTCAGGGCGTGACCTCTTACGCCCCGCTCACCGCAGCGCATAGCCCGGAAGGGCACCAGGTGCAGTGGGAAACCTGGGAACGCGACGGTCTCGAGACGACGACGATCCGTTGGGAAAACGAGGGCTTCACGGTCAGCGGCGCGGTTGGCGATGCACCGGGACGGGAACACATTCAGTACGTATTACGTCTCAGCGCCTCGTGGCAGGTTCGCCAGTTCTTGCTGTTCCGTGATCTCGAAGATCCCGACCTCTGGCTCGCGACCGACGGCAGTGGTCGTTGGGGCGAGATGAACGGCGCACATCGCACCGAGCTTGACGGCTGTTACGACGTGGACCTGGCGTGCACTCCGATGACGCGGACGCTGCCTATCCGTCGATTGCCACTGCTTGACGGTGACACTGCCGAACTGCCGGTGGTGACGATCGACCCCGACACACTCGCTGTGCGTTCCGACCTGCACCGCTACACGCGCGTCGGTGCGACACGCTGGCTTCACGAACCGGCCGAGCACGGCGTCGTGACCGAGTTCGAGGTCGATCAATTCGGCCTCGTCGTCGACTATCCGGCGCTCTTTCGACGCGTGTCGTAGAGCGCGCGCAACTCATCTGCGTCGGGCAGTCGACGCATGGGTTCGCGCAACGTGACCAAGTTCATCGCAGTCATGTTGTTGCGCAGCCATTGCGAAACGAGTTCTGGATGGCGGGCAGCAACTTCGCGAGCGACCCAGCCGATCACTTTGCGAATGAAGAACTCGGTCTCGGGAAGCAGCGTCGTCGCGTAAGCAAAGAAGCGATCGAGTTGCTCGTCACGACGCAGCAGGGTCCGCAAGGCGAGCACGGCCGAGCGCCGAATCCAAAAGTCACTGTCGTGCACCCAGCGATCGAGATGGGGTAACAGGTCGTCGGGTTCGCGCGCCGTCAGGTCGGCAACGACAGAACCCGCGATCGTGTCGAGCAACGCCCACGTGCGGCAATCGCGAAGGGTGTTGTACAACCAGGGCACGTCGTCGAGCCCGAGCAACGCTGGCTTTGCGACCAACAACTCGACGGCCGCCATCCGACTTTCGTGCACCGGCTTCGCCCAGAGCGCGTCGGCGAGCGCGAACAACTCGTCGTGCGTCAACTTGCCGTGCGCTGCCTCGTGCGTTCGCCACCACGCCTTCACGATGCTGCGCATCGCGGGCACGGTGGTGCCGAGGTGCTGCAGATCGCTCTTTAGATACGCTCGCTCGGACACTGCGCGTTGTGGGGTTGCGACCGCGGCGAGTTGCTGCTGCAACAACTCAGCAACTGCCATCGGGTTCAGACGCGACCGTCCAACCACTCGCGGAACTGTGCGCCGATCTGCTCGTCGTCGAGTGCAAGGTCGACGACTGCGGTCAGCCACCCAAAGGGACTTCCCGTGTCGTAGCGCCTGATCTTGCTCACGACGCCGTGGAACGGAGCCGCAGCCGCGAGCATCTTCAACGCATCAGTCAACTGGATCTCACCATTCGCACCGGGCGTGACGCGATCGATCGCATCGAATACATCGGCGGCGAGCACATAACGGCCGATCAGAATCAGATCGCTGGGTGCCTCACCCTGCGCTGGTTTTTCGACCATCGATCGGACTTGCACCACACCGGCCGCATCCACTTCGCCGACGGTCTCAACGACTCCGTACGCGCTGACCTCGCTGGGCAAGACCCGCTTCAGTCCGACGGTGCTGCCGCCAGAGGTAGCGGCGACGTCGGCCATCTGGGCCAGCAACGTGCTGTCGCCCATGATCTCGTCGGGCAGCAGGACTGCAAAAGGTTCATCGCCGACGGCTTCGCGAGCGCAACCGACAGCGTGACCAAGGCCGTGCGGATCGTCTTGGTAGGCAAAGCTGATGCGAGCGCTGTCGGCGGTGCGCTGCAAACGGTCGGCGAGCGCGCTCCGACCGGAACTGCGCAGCTTGGCCATCACTTCCGGTGCTGGTTGGAAGTAAGCCTCGATCGCCGGCTTGGCGTGACTCGTGACGACGACAACGTGGTCGAACCCGGCGCCGACGGCCTCGTCGATGATGAGCTGTAGTGCTGGCGTGTCGATGATCGGCAGCAACTCCTTGGGCACTGCCTTCGTCGCGGGAAGGAAGCGAGTGCCCATGCCCGCCGCCGGAATCACTGCCGTTCGAGCCCGCATGCTCTCCACTCTACGCAGCTAGCATTAATTCCTCGATGCCGACTTACGTCTACAGATTCATCGAAACCGGCGAGACCATCGAGGTGCAGCAGGCTTTCACCGACGACGCGCTCACTGAGGCCGTCCACCCGACGACGGGCGCGACGATGGAAGTCAAGAAGGTCTTCCTTCCGGTCGGTGTCACCTTCCGCGGCGGCGGCTTCTACAAGACCGATAGTCGCGGTCCGGGCGCGAAGAGCAAGTCGACGACCGGCGAGTCGTCGAGCGATAAGTCGTCGGGCGATAAGTCGTCAAGCGACACTTCGTCATCCAGTGATAAGTCGACGTCGACCACATCGACGAGCTCCGACAGCAGCAGTACTGTGGCAAAGGCTCCGGCCGCTAGTTCCCCGGCATCCAGCGGCGACTAACCACGACCCGCACCGATATGGTGCACTCGCTGCGGCTTCCCCGAGCTTTGTTTGACGCTGGAGGGTTCGCATGTTGCTGTTGCCTCGCCTTCGCCTCGCGCTGGCGCGCCGGCCGTGGATGTACTGGGTGTTCGTCGCTGTGTGCACCGCGATCGCTTGGTCAACGTTGGCGAGTGCGCAAGCACGCCTCGACGATCAACGACAGCGCTGGGGCGAAACTCGCCGCGTGTGGGTCGCGGCGGCCGACATCGCCCCCGGCGACCTCGTTCGCAGCGCTGCGCGCGACTACCCGATCGCAATGCTTCCGACGAGCGCGATCGATGCCCAGCCCGTCGACGCAATCGCGACTACCGCTATCGCGGCGGGCGAAGTGCTCGTGACATCCGATGTCGCCGCAACAGATCGCTCGCTGCCCGCAGGTTGGGTCGTGTTCGCGCTCGCTGGCGACAACACACCAGCGCTGCGTCAAGGTGACCGGGTCGCAATCTTCGGCAGCGGCCTGCGCTGGTGTGACGGCGTTGTAGTCGCGCGCGAGGAGGAAGCGGTGGAGATTGGCGTGCCACCCGACTGCGCCGAAGCAGTCAGCGCCCAATTGGCGATCGATTCTGTCGTGCTCGCGTTGTTACGGACGGGCTAACGACTCGGGTTGCTCAACGCGGCCGTCAGCGTGACGCGCGAAGCGCTCCGCGTTGGCACCGTGAACGGGGTCGGGCGTGTCCCACGGCCAACCACCGAAACCGGTCTTGCGATAGTCAGCGAATGCTTGGTCGATCTCCGCGCGCGTGTTCATCACGAACGGGCCGTACTGCGCGACTGGTTCGCCGATCGGTCGGCCTTGCAACACGAGGATCTCCGCGCCGGTTTCGCTGGCACGCAGTGGCGCTGCTTGATCGGCGATGACCACGACGCCGGTTTCACCGGCGACTTGTTCGCCACCGATCGCGACCGAGCCTTCAAACACGTACAGCACGCGAGTCGCGTCAGCGCTCGCTGCCGGCGGCAGCGTGATGGTGCCGTCGGCGGCCATCACGACGTGCCACATGGCAACGTCGGCTTCGGTGCGCGATGCCCACGACGCCGGCGGCGGTGGTGGCGCGGCAATGCCCGCGTACGAACCAGCGATCACGGTCACATCGGTGGCGACGCCTGCGTCGTCAACGTGGTGATGGATCGGGATGTCGCTGCTCCACAACATTGTGAAGTGCGGCTCGACCATCTTGTCCGAGGCAGGCAGATTCATCCAGATTTGAAACAGCTCCGCCGGGTTCGGTCCCTCAGTGTTGAGTAGCGGGAACATCTCGCTGTGCACGACGCCCTTACCCGCGGTCATCCACTGCACGTCGCCGCGGCCGAAGCGAGCTGCGGCACCCATCGAGTCGCTGTGATCGATGAAGCCTTGGCGCGCGAACGTGATCGTCTCGAAACCGCGGTGCGGATGTTCGGGGAAGCCGGGCACGGTGCTGCCGTGGTACATGCGCCAGCCGTCGAGCGGTTGAAAGTCGTTGCCGATCGATCGACCGGCAAGCGATGCCTGCGGACCAAACGAACCGTTGCCCTCTGGATAACGGTCGAGATGGTGCACACAAAACAAGAATGGATCGGATGTTGGCCACTGAAAACCCAGCGGCACTCGCTGAAGGATGATGGAGTCAGTCACATTGTCGTTAACTACTTGGTCGTTACTCACATAATCAGCGTACGCCCGTTGCCAACAGGCCCAACACGACAACACCGAGCGCGACGCGGTAGACGACGAACGGCGTGAAGCTGCGTGTGCGCACGAGTCGCAGGGTTCCCCACACGGCGAACCAGCCCGATATGCCCGACGTCACAATGCCGACGACCATCGGCACACCCAGTCCGTCGGGCACACCGTCGCCAACCAGTTTGAACAGCTTCAACGCAACCGCGCCAGCCGTGACTGGAATCGCCATCAGGAAACTCGCCCGAGCGGCGGAGTCGCGATCGAATCCGAGGTAGCGGGCGGCGGTGATTGTGATGCCACTACGCGACGTGCCCGGGTTCAGCGACAACACTTGCGCAGCACCAACGCTAAGCGCGTCGCGACGCGTGTAATCGGCGAGCGTTCGCCGTCCGGTGCGACGGTCGGCCCACGCCAACAACAAGCCGAACACGATCAAGGAAATGGCGATCAGGAACGGTGTGCCCAACTTCTCGTCGATGTAGTTCTCGGCGAGCGCGCCGACTGCCGCCGCTGGGATCGCCGACAACACGAGCAGCCAAGCGAGACGACCCTCGGGCGTGGCCGGGCGTTGCCGCTGCACGACCAGCGAGACGCCGTCGCGCACGTATACGACAAGGTCGCGCCGAAAGTAAGCGACGACAGCGGTCAGCGTGCCGAGGTGCAGCGCAACATCGAAGGCCTTCTCGATTGACGGCGAATCGAAGTCGTGCCAACCGAAGAGCCACGGCACCAACAACAAGTGTCCGCTTGACGAGATGGGCAAGAACTCGGCGAGTCCTTGAACGAGACCGAGCACGATGGCGTGAAGGATGGGCACGGCGTGCAACGGTACTTGCCTCCCCTGACTGTCCTACGCTCAAAGGGTGCGATGGAGGCCGCGACGCAAACGGTTGATGCTGGTTACCGGCATGTCTGGCTTCCTCGGCCATCACCTCAGTGCAGCGAGCGAGGCCGCCGATTGGGAGTTG
>JAYVVU010000082.1:0-2278 GCA_043786755.1 Actinomycetota bacterium | reverse complement strand
GTTCGTGCGCATCTTTGAAGAACACACCGGCGGCCTCAGCGACGCGAAGTTCCTTGTGCAGGGCACGCTGTACCCCGACGTAGTCGAGAGCGGTGGCTCCGACGGCACGACCGCGGTGATCAAGAGTCATCACAACGTCGGTGGTCTACCCGCCGACATGACGCTGCAATTGGTCGAACCCTTGCGCGATCTGTTCAAGGACGAGGTCCGCAAGTTGGGCCGCGAGTTGGGCTTGCCCGACGAGATCGTGATGCGCCAACCGTTCCCCGGGCCGGGGCTCGGGGTGCGCATCCTGGGCGAGGTGACACCCGAACGGGTCGCCGTGCTGCAGCAGGCCGACGCCATCGTGCGCGACGAGATCGCAGCGGCGGGGCTCGAGCGCGAGCTGTGGCAAAGCTTCGCGGTGCTGGCCGCCGAGGTGCGCTCGGTCGGTGTGATGGGCGACGAACGCACTTATGCCCACCCGATCATCGTGCGGGCCGTAACCAGCGAGGATGCGATGACCGCCGATTGGGCGCGGCTGCCGTACGACGTGCTGGAGGCCATCTCCAACCGCATTATCAACGAGGTGCGGGGCGTCAATCGGGTGGTTTACGACGTGACTTCCAAGCCCCCGGGAACCATTGAGTGGGAGTAACCAGCGGGAGTAATTGGCCGAAATGATCTGTTCAGTCACCGTTCAGCACCCCGCCGCTTCGCAATGCTTTCGTAACATTTGGTAGGCTTTCGTCCGTGTTGACCCGTCTGCCTGAGGGTGGCTCCCGCCGCCGTGTTGTCTGTGCCGCATTGACCGTCGGCCTCCTTGTTTCCAGTGTCTTTACTGGCTCGCAGGTCGTTCGCGCCGATGGCGTTGGCGACGCCCAGCGCAAGGTCAATAAGGCCCTCGACGAGCTCGAATCACTGGGCGATCAGCTCGGCCAACTCGAGGAGGACTACGCCGGCGCACTCGATCGGCAAGACGAGCTCGTTGTCGAGATCGCCGCTTCACAAGCGCGTGTCGACGAGATGACCGCCACCTTGGGTGATGTCGCCGTCGTCTTGCAGGAGATCGCGATCAAGCGGTTCACGTCAGGCGATTCGCTCGCGCTGAGTCCGATCTTCTCCAACGCCGCGACCTATAGCCAGGCAGGCCAACGTTCGGCATTGTCTGCGCTCGCGATCAATACCGGCGAAGGCGACATGGACGATCTGCAGTCCGTCGTCGACGAGCTAGCGGCGGAACGTGCGGCGCTTGGCAAGAAGCAAGAAGAAGCAACCAAGCTGATCGCGACGCTCGAGCAGAAGAAGATCGATCTCGCGGGCCTCGAAGACGCCTACAAAACTAGGTATGCGCAGGCCGTGCAAGAACTTGGTGCGGCCAAGTTGGCGCAGGCCAAGGCGGAGCGTGCGGCGGCCGCGGCATCGCGCACCCAACGCACGCGCACCACAACAGGCGGAGGTGGGGCAGCAACTCCGCGCGGTGGTGGCTCCACGGGCGGCGGCTACACCGGCACAGTTCCATCGGTCTCCGGCAGCGCTGGCATCGCCGTGTCGGCTGCCTACAGCCAAATCGGCGTCGCCTACAGGTACGCAGCCGAGCTGCCGGGAGTGGCGTTCGATTGCTCTGGTCTCACCAAGTGGGCGTGGGGGCAGGCGGGCGTTTCTTTGCCGCACCAGAGCGGGCGGCAATTCAGTGTCACCGCGCACGTGCCCATCGACCAAGTGCAGCCAGGTGACCTGATCTTCTATTACTCGCCGATTGGCCACGTGGGCATCTACGTCGGCGGTGGACAAATGATTCATGCCTCCTCGCCGGAAGTTCCTGTTCAGCTCACCAGCGTGAACTGGAACAAGGTCGTCGGCATCGGTCGACCCGGCTGACCCCGGTCACCGCCAACCTAACGACGGGGTATCCGAGGCACTACCGTTGCGCCCCGTGCAGGGCATCAACGTCGAATCAGTCAGCAACTGGATGGTGGCCAACATCCCAGGCGCAGTTGCGCCGTTCACGTTTGATCTCATCGCTGGCGGTCGTTCCAATCTCACCTATCGCGTGACCGGTGCCGACGGCACACGCTTCGTGGTTCGCCGTCCACCGCTCGGTCACGTGCTCGCGACTGCCCACGACATGTCACGCGAGTTCCGCGTCATCAGCGCGGTCGGGTTGACTTCCGTGCCGGTGCCACCCGCTCTCGGGTTGTGTACCGACGAAGCGGTCAACGGCGCGCCGTTTTACGTGATGGCCTTCGTTGACGGGGTCGTGCTCGACAGTCCGGAGCGTGGTGCTGAGCTACCGATG
>JAYVVU010000081.1:0-5384 GCA_043786755.1 Actinomycetota bacterium | reverse complement strand
GCAAACGACGCCGACCCGGGATATGTCGGCGAGCGATTCCGTTCGCACGGCTATGCGTTCAGCGAGTGCCACCGCGAGTCGCCAGGCGAGTGGCCAAGTCTCGACGGCCAAGAGCTAGTGCTTCTGCTCGGCAGCGAGTGGAGCGTCTATTGGCCAGCAGTCGCCGACAGCGTGCAGGCGGAGACAGCGGTCATTCACGAAGCAGCTCGCCGCGGCGTGCCGGTGTATGGAATCTGCTTCGGGAACCAGGTGATGGCGCACGCACTCGGCGGCACCGTCGAGAAGGCGCGCGAGCCCGAGATTGGCTGGATGGAAGTTGTCAGCGACGAGCCGATGGTGATCGCCGAAGGGCCGTGGATGCAGTGGCACTACGACGTGGTGACCGTGCCGGGCCACGCAACCGAGTTGGCGCGCAGCTCGGTCGGCCCGCAAGCGTGGCGGCTGGGCCGCATGTTCAGCACGCAGTTTCACCCGGAAGCGACCGAGACAATGCTGCGTCGATGGACCACAGGTTTCGGCGGGGAAGAGTTGCTACGCATCGGTTCCAGCGCGGAGGAGTTGCTGGCGACCGCTCGCGCGTCGGTGCCGGAGAGTCGCCCGAACGCGGAACGGATCGTTGATTGGTTCTGCGAGTCGGTTGCGCAGAGCGAGTATTTGAACGTGCTAAACACTCGCTAGTTCGGCTCTCCGTGAAGTGGGGCTTTGCCGGTGGCCGAACCTCACGCCCTGGGCACCAGGGCCTAAACACAGGAGGGGATCCATGGCCAACACCGTGGATGACGACCGCAACCAGTTGCATGAAATGGGCTACGCCCAGGAATTGCATCGCGGGATGTCAACGTTCAGCAACTTCGCGATCAGCTTCTCGATCATCTCGATCCTCGCCGGTGGCATGACAGCCTTCTGGCTGGGCATGGTGACCGGCGGGCCGCGAGTGATCACGCTCGGTTGGATCATCGTCGGCTTCTTCGCATTGCTTGTCGGCATGGCGATGGGAGAAATCTGTTCCGCATATCCGACCGCTGGTGGTTTGTATTACTGGTCCGCCAAGCTCGCTAGGAAAAACGGACCGCGGTGGTCGTGGTTCACCGGCTGGTTCAACCTGCTCGGTCAGATTGGTGTCATCGCCAGTGTTGATTACGCGCTTGCGATATTTATCGGGTACTTCATCCGAATGTTTGACGACAGTTTCCACCTTGGTGTCGGAAACGTGTTCCTCATCTTCATCGTGGTGCTCATCGCCCACGGATTGCTGAATACCTTCAGCATCAACATCGTCAAGATCCTCGGTGACATCAGCGTGTGGTGGCACATCGTTGGCGTGGCTGTGATTGCCGGCGTGTTGTTCATTGCGCCGACCAACAAGCGCGGCATCGGTGGCGCCTTCGACGCGGCGGAGCAATTCCCCGACTACATCGCAATCGGCAAAGGAGCCATGAGCGGGTGGAGCGGTGGCGTCTTGGTCACCATCTACCTGTTCGCCCTCGGTCTGCTCCTGGCGCAGTACACCATCACCGGATTCGATGCCTCGGCTCACGTCAGTGAGGAGACCATCGGTGCACGCACCGAAGCTCCGAAGGCGATCGTGCGCTCGATTTACATCTCGGCGATCGCGGCAATTGTGCTCAACCTCTCGATGATCGCCGCGCTGCCCAAGAAGGGCGACACGCTGTATGTCGATATCGCGTTCGGTCCGGCCGAGGATCCGTTCTTTGTGAATGCCGCGAACCGGTTGATCTCAAGCGCCGTCGGATCTGGTACGGCCAAGCTGCTGGTGTTTATCTGCATCGTTGCCCAGTTCTTCTGTGGGATGGCAGCTGTCACTGCGAACAGCCGAATGATTTACGCATTCAGCCGTGATGGCGCTCTGCCTGGATCGAAGATTTGGCACAAGATCAATCCGAAGACGCGTACACCAACCAACTCCGTGTGGTTGGGGGTCGCGCTGTCGGCAATCGTCGGAGCGAGTTCGCTGTACGTGGAGGGCAAGGGTGCCGGCAGGTATTCGACAGCGTTCTTCGCCATGACCGGCATCTGCGTCATCGGTCTGTATATCGCCTACGCGATTCCGATCTATCTGCGGCTCACGAATCCCGATTTCAAGCCAGGGCCGTGGAACCTGAAGGGCAAGCACAAGCTCGTCGGGTGGACGGCGCTCGCCTGGATCGGAGTGATCACCGTGCTGTTCTTCGCTCCCTTGTTCTGGCCGTTCTGGGAATTCTGGACGGACAAGAACGAGATCACTCAGCTCGGCTTTACGAGGGACGACGGTGTGGTGAACAGCTACTTCCGGCAGAACAACTTCAACTTCACCGCCCCGCTGATCCTCAGCTCGGCGATCGCGTTCGGGTTGTACTGGCGGTTCAGCGGTAAGAAGTGGTTCACCGGCCCCAAGGTGCAGGGCACCAAGGAAGAGTTGATGGCTATCGAGCGCGAGCTCGAAGCCTCGAGTGGCATGAAGTAACAGAACTGGCGAAGCCAGTTGTCGCGAACCGGGTCGGCTCCTCGTGTTGAGGGGCCGACCCGTTCCGCGTAAGGCAAGAAGATGGCGAACATCGAACGCGATTCGCGCCTGAGGGTCGAATAGTTCGCATCGCTGTCGACCGCGTAGTCGGCGTTGGGCCGTGGGCCGTTAACTAAGGGATCAGTTAGGCAGGACGGGCCGCGTCAACAAGCCACTGCTCGAACTGCGGTTGCGCAGCGAGGCGCTCGCAGTTGCCCAGCCGCTCGGCGGCATACTTGACGAAGTCGGTGTCGAGTGTGCTGATTGCTTGCTGCACCACGGCCCACATCCCTTCGCGGAATTCGCTCATCATTTTCATCAGTTGCAAGCGCGCCCAGCGCGACGGAGTCGCTTCGCCGAAGTAGAGGCGCAGCAGCTCCTCGTCGGCACTCGCATCGAGCCCACAGTTCACGCTCAGATTCCCGAGATCGAAGAAGCGGTCGTTCATCCCTGCGTACTCAAAGTCGAGTAACCAAGCGCGCCCCGAATCTTCGAACAACACGTTGCCCGGAAGTAGATCGTTGTGGCACGGCACCGACGCTTGCGGCGACACCTCGAACGCCTGCTCGATGCGCTCGCTCTGCGCATGCAGCCGGTCGTACGCGGCAGGCACGATGCCGCCTTGTTCCACGGCGTCGCGGGCGTGCCACTCGACGACGCGGTGGATCGGGAAGGCGCCGTCGAGCGGGCCGCTGTCGTGGAACGTGTGCAGCAATTCGACGACCTGTGCCAACCGGCGCGTGAACGGCTCCGGATCGAGATGCCCGCCCGGAACCAGCGCGGTGATCAACGTTTCGATTTCGGGCAGCGTGGCGATGACCGCCGGTCCGATGCCAAGCGATGCCGCGCGCACGGCAGCTTCCGCCTCGTTGGCGCGATCGATACCGAGCAGCTCGGTTCGCTCGCCAGGCACCCGAACCACCCGCGGCTCGCCATCAATGCGAGCGACAAAGTTCGTGTTCGTGATTCCGCCGTGCAGCGGGGCGATGGAGATCTCGCTCCCTTGCCAGCCGGGCACCATGCGCAACAGCGCTTCGATGCGAGGTGTCGTGGGGGCGTCGGTCATCGCCACATTCTGGCAGTGTGTCGGCATGGGCCTTTACCCTTACGCCGACCGCTTCCCCGTCGTCCGTTCTTTTCCGCAAACCGGCCGCCCGCGCGCCGAGGTGATGTCCGAGATCGACGTGATGTCGGAGGTCGAGGACTCGCCGTACCACGAGGGCCGAATCAGCGGCAGCATCTATAGCGGTGACGAAGCGCATTACGCCTTCCTCAATGAAGTGTTCGGGCACTACAGCCACGCCAACGTCTTGCAGCGCGACATGTACCCGAGCGCAACTCGCTTCGAGGGCGAGATCATCGCGATGGCCGCCGATCTGTTGCACGCGCCGGAACCCTGCGGCGTGCTCACTAGTGGCGGCACTGAAAGTCTGATGAACCCACTGCTCGTCTACCGCGAGTGGGGTCGTGCGCGCGGGATCACGCAACCCAACGTCGTCATGCCTGTTACCGCTCACCCCGCGCTCGACAAGGGCGCGCACTACTTCGGTATTGAGTTGCGCAAGGCGGCAGTCACCGATCAATTCGTCGCCGACATGGATTCCGTACGGTCACTGATCGACGACAACACCGTTGCACTCGTTGGCTCAGCAGGTTCGTACCCACACGGTGCGATCGATCCGATCGACGAGTTGTCCGCGCTTGCCGTCAAGCGCGGCATCAACTTGCATGTCGATGGTTGTCTTGGCGCGTTCATTCTCGCGTGGGGTGAAGACCTCGGCTATCCCGTACCCGTCTTCGACTTTCGTTTGCCAGGGGTGACCTCGATCAGCGCCGACACGCACAAGTACGGCTTCGGATTGAAAGGCTCGAGCGTGTTGCTCTATCGCAACACCGAGTTGCGGAGACTCCAGTACTTCATCGTGCCCGACTGGACGGGTGGGCTGTACACATCACCAGGTATGAGCGGATCGCGTTCCGGTGGCGTCATCGCGGCTGCGTGGGCGGCGATGGTGACGCTCGGGCGCGAGGGCTACTTAGCGATCGCGGCCGACATCTTCCGCACAGCCGCCGAGTTACGAAGCGTGATCGAAGCGCACGGTGAACTGCAGCTGCTCGGACACAGCTTCTTCAATGTTGCGTTCACCACGACTGAAGCGAGTGGACTCGACATCTTCCTCGTCAACGACTTCCTCGCGTCCCGGCGTTGGAGGCTCAACGGATTGCAGCGCCCGGCAGCGGTTCACTTCTGCGTGACGCGCCCGAATACGCAACCGGGTGTCATCGATCGTTTCGCCACCGATCTCGCGCTGGCCGTCGAGTCCGCCCGCGAACACATCGGCACGCCAGCCAAGTCCGGCGCGTTCTACGCCGGCAACGTCACTCGTGAGCAGATCGAATCGGGTATGGCGTGGTGGCTAGATGCGACGCAAGCGTTGCCGCCGGTGTGATGCCGGTACGTTGATTGCATGCAGATGCGAATGGTCACAGCTGCGGAGCTGCGAGCAGGACTACTGCCCGACGACCTCACTGGTGTGAGGTGGCCGGATGGAACGGTCGAGTGTCGATTTCGTGTCGCGCATGTCGACGGGTCGCTAGCGGCCGCTGGCACAACCAGCGGTGTGATGCTGACAGACCCCGCTGTCACGTGCGATCACTGTTCCGAGGCGTGCGGTTGACTAGCCGTGCTCAGCCAGCGACCGTGAAGCGCCAGAGGATCGTGTTGTCGACCTTCAGGTCGCTCGTCCAGATCAACTCAGCGCTCTCTTCCCAAGTGATCTCTGCATAGCCATCCTTGGCACCTACTTCCTCCTCGGAGTACGTGTTGGCGGTCACCCAGGCGCTGTCATCGAAATCGGCCGCGGTCCAACCATCGGGTTCG
>JAYVVU010000080.1:0-5396 GCA_043786755.1 Actinomycetota bacterium | reverse complement strand
CGACCGCGCTCTCGCGCCCATCGTTGCGCGATGTAAAGCGCCGAGCCCGCCGCCACCAACGCCAACGCAGCGCGGGAGTGTTGAGCGCGTGCGCAATCGTCGGAGTAGGCGGCGTAGCAGTGCTTGCAACCCGCTCACCCGCGAACCAAACGGCACTCGGCGATGTCGATGCGACAGCGAGCACAACTTGTTTGCCAACCACTTCAACGATCGTTGTATACGAATCAACGGTGCCGTTCAACACGTTGCCGCCGACGACGTACACGTTCGGAACGACATACGTGCTGCAGTCGGGCGACAACCCCACTGGCGTCGCGACAATGTTCGGAGTCAGCTTGGACGCGTTGAACGCCGTAAACGCGGGCACGCCCGACTACGAGCTCTTCTACGTCGGCCTCGAAATCAAGATCCCCGATGCACCCGTGGGAACAACGACAACAACGAGGTCTCTCGCGCCACCTGCGATCGCGGGCGACTACACGCTCAAGTCGGGTGACTTTCCAGCGGCAGTTGCCGAAAAGTTTCAAGTAACCGTCGCTGAGCTGGACGCCGCCAACGTGGACACACCTGGGTATGAAGCTTGGGCCGTAGGGACCATCATCCACATTCCGTTCGGAAGCCAGGTCTTCGCAACGACAACGAACGTCACCGGCACCGCCGTGCCGCAAACGACGATCAACTACTTCGCCAACGAAGGTCTCGCTGGCGAGTACGTCATCCAGGATGGCGACTCACCTCAGGCTGTCGCCAATGCGTTCGGCGTCACGGTCGACGAGATGAACGCTGCCAACCTCAACAACCTCGCCTATGAGGCCTGGACTGTCGGCGCCACGATCAACATCCCACTACCGAGCGGATCCACAACAACAGTCGGGAACTCTTACGCCCGAACATGTGAACTTGTGGGCTCTAGCACCACCACTTCTCTCGAAGTCCTGACAGGTGATCTATTTGTACCCACCAAGGTCGGAACTGCCGTGCAAGTCGCGAACTGCAGCAACCAAGAGGGCGTTGCGCGGTTCTTGAGCGACCAACTCGCCGCCGAGGGCTTTGCGACTGTCGAGCCGGATACATGCACAATCGACCTGCCCGTCACGATCGTCATCTTCAACCAAGAGGATCCTGTTGCTCTCGATGTTGCGAAGACAGTCGCGATCTACCTCGCGAATGCGGGCCTCCAAGCGCAGGGTCCACAAACACCAACCCTGACCATGGGCACCTGGGTTCCAGGTAGTGGTGTCATCGTGTTATTAGGTGACGACCTCGCTGGCAAGACACTCGCTCAGATCAATCAGACCTCAGCTACGACAACGACATCCCCGGCCGGCACGGGCGTCACCGCGACGACATGCGTCATCCCGGAGCAGCCGCAGATGACGTTGCCACCGCCGGCGACTTCAACCACGATGCCCGGCAGCTGCTAGCTCATCGAAGTGACGCGTTCATTGAAGTGACGCGCTAACTGCGCAAAAAGCGCATTCGGCGCGTCAGTTCGCCGAAATCAGTGGCCTCGGGTGGCTTTCTTGCTGGCGATCTCTGAACCGTTCTTGATCGCGATGACGTAATACGTGTGCGTGTTGTGGCCGTTCGAGTCGCACGATGCCGGAACTGAGGTCGAGCCCTTCAACGGCAGGCCGTTGTTCCAGATGCCGCCCTTGCTGTCCATTGACACTGTCACGCTGTCTGCTCCGACCACAGTCCACGACACAGTCACCTCTGGGTTCGGCCCGACAAAGGTCGAATCAGGGGCAGCACATGCCGCGGGGTCTGATACCGAGAAACTGGTGATGATCTGCGGCGTTGTTGCTGGCGTTGTTGCGACTACCGGTGCGGCAGTTGTCGGCGCCACTGTTGCGGGCGTGGTGGTCGCGGCTGCCGTCGTGGATGTCGAGCCGCCAGCGACGATGGTCGACGTTGTCGACGTTGCGTCGGTGCCGACCGAAGTCTTCGATCCTGAACTACAGCCGACGATGACTGCGCTGATCAAGATCGCCGGGATGAACTTGCGAAGAGACGTCATACGGACACTCTACGCAACGAGAACTCAGTGGTAGAACGGATTCTCGCCGCTGGAATGATCGGTGAGATCGCGTACGTGCTGAATCGCAGGGATCTTCTCGACGATCATCGTCTGCACACCGTCAAGCATCGTCATCTTGCTCATCGAACAACCGTGGCAACCACCGCCCATCGTGAGATACGCGGTGCCTTCCGTGTCGTGCCCAACAAACGTGACGAAGCCGCCGTGGCTGGCGAGCGCGGGGTTCACTTCGCCGGTGATCATCGCTTCAACTTCGGCGCTCAGCTCATCGTCGCGAACCAAGCCCTCGACGACTGGCGCTTGTGGCTTGTTCGGGTTGCGCACGATCAGACCAGCCGACGACGTGTGATCGAGCGTGGCGTCCTGCAACAACTCGCGACTGTCGGCAGGAACGATCACCTTCAGCGAAACACCATCGGCGGTGTGCGTGCGCACTTCGTCGGTGAACGCCGCCTTCGTGATCACTTCGAAGCTGAGGTCGTAACGAAACTCTTCGCCCGGCTTGCTGATGATCTCGAGCCGAAGGCCAAGACGATCGGCGTCGGGTTCAGTGTCGCGCAGCGCGGCAAGTTCGACCAGTGCCGCGGGCGTGATCGTGATGATCGGGGCCGGGGTTTCGGTCGCAATCGGCGATGAGGGTGAAGCAAGCGGACTCACGACAACCACGATACCGGCACCAGTTCGGTGACGAGTTAGAGGTTGAACACGAAAAAGCCGTATGTGGTAACCGACACAGCGCTCACGGCCGCCGCCAGCAAGGCCAGCCGGCGCTGGGTCGCAAGCAGCACCACCATCGCCATCACATAGGCATCGGCGAACATCCGCAGGCTGCGGATCGTCCACACGTTGCTGCTGACGTCCACGGCCAAACAGGCAACCGCCAATCCGACAAAGACCGCCAGCGCAAGCGGTTCGGCGGTCGACTTACGCAGGCTGATCAACGCGATCACCAGCACCGACACCAGCACCACCACCTCTGCCAGGTGCACGACGCCGCGAACCGTCAGATCGTCGAACAAATCCGGGAACGTTCGCAGCAGCGGCCATCCGGGAAAATTGACGGTGTTGTCGCGTTCGGCCCTCAAGGGGAAGCGACCGGTTGATGCGTGCACAATCAACTGCCACGCCCCGAACATCAAGGGTGGCACGATCCAAGTCAGGTCAATCCCGCTTGGTCGCTGGCGACGGCGCACGATCGTGTACACCCGCCAGGCGGCGATGAAGGGCACGATGAACAACGCCGACTCGCGTGTAAGTACTGCACCACTCAGCGCGAGCGCGGCGATGACGAAACGCTCCTTGCGCGCCGCCACCAGACCGAGCAACAGGAACGACACTTCAACGATCTCGGTGAGATCCTTCGACAGCGTGAAGGCAAACCCGTAAAACAGCGCGAGCATCAGACCCCACAACGCATGTCGCCGCGACCGTTGCGCGAATACGCCGCCCAGCCCAGCGATCAGCGTGAGACCGAGCACGTTCACCGCGATCAGCACCAACTCCACGGAGATCAATCCGCCGAGTGACATCAGCCACGTCACGGCCGGATAACCGATGCGCTGTAGCCGCATCTCGCTGTCGATGGTGACGCCAGCAGCGGTCGCATCGAAGGCGAGTGGTTCGATCGCCATGCGGTAATAGAACTGACCGTCGTACCCAGCGCCGGGCTGCAGCGGCAATTCCGTGCCACTGCTGAACAAATCGCCCGCCCCGACAAACGAGCCAACGTCTCCATCACCTACGGCGAGCAGCCGCACCACGACGAATGAGGTTGCGAGAACAAAGGCGATGATCGCGGGGGTGCGAGGCGAGTCCGGAAGCCGGCGCAGCGGTTTCCGACCGTCAAGCACCGCGCAACGGTACAACGCGCCCGGCGACACTTTCGACCCGACATCTGGCAGAATCGTCGGATGCGTTTTTCACGACTTCTCTCCCTGCTTCCGATTCTTACGGTCATGGCAGCCTGCTCGGGCGACGACAACGCGTCCACCACCGAGACGCCTGTTCCCACAATCGCGATTTCGACCATCCCGCCCACCGTCGCTCCGCCGTCCACCGTGGCACCGACCACGATTCTGGAAACGACGACCACGATCCCCGAGGTGGTGTTCCCCCTCACCGGCCTGCCGGTCAACGGCGCTGCAACCTCGTTGCGGCCAGCATTGGTTGCGAAGATCGACAACGCACCCGGAGCGTTTCCGCAAACCGGATTCAACGCGGCCGACCTCGTCTACGAGGAGATCGTGAACGACGGCATCACTCGCTTTGCGATGGTGTTCCAAAGCACCGACAGCGACCCAGTCGGCCCGTGCCGCAGCGGCCGCATCCAGGACGTCAACCTGTTCGGCTCGTTGAACGGTCCGCTGTTCGTGTGGAGCGGAGGCAACGAGGCCGTCACCCGCGCAATCAATAACAGCGACCTGCGCAACATGGGTCCGAACTACGCCGACGTGTACTTCCGTACCAACGACCACTCGGCGCCGCACAACCTGTACACCAAGACCGCCGACGTGTGGGCTTTGGCGCCACCGGAGGCCGGCCCGCCGGTTCAGCAGTTCATCTACCGCGACGCGGCTGAAGCACTCGCCGGCGCGCCGAGTGCTGGCGTGTACCTCGACATGGACAACTACTCGGTCGACTGGGCATGGAACGCTGGCACCGGGTTGTACGAGCGCACCCAAGAAGGCAAGCCCTTGATGGACGCTGGCACTAACAGCGTGGTCACGACCAACAACATCGTTGTGCTGGTCATGGAATACAAGAACGCGACAAGCCCTGAGGCACAAAGCCTCGGTACCGGCGAAGCGTTCGTCTTCACCCTTGGCAACTACATCCACGGCACCTGGACACGCGCCGATCGTCTGCTGCCCTTCACGCTCACCGACGACAGTGGTGCGCCGATCAAGCTGACCCCGGGTCGCACATTCATCGAGCTACCGCGCATCGACAAGACCGTGCCCGCCGCCTAAGTCGGTAGCGTGGCCAACGTGCAAGACGGCAGTCGCAAGGCGATCATCGCGGCGTTTTTCGCCAACCTCGGAATCGCGATCGCAAAATTCACCGGCTTCCTGCTCACCGGCTCTGCCGGTCTGCTCGCCGAGTCCGGCCACAGCATCGCCGACACCGGCAACCAGGGTCTGCTGCTATTCGGTAGCCGCCGCGGCAAACGCCCGGCCGATCACGCGCATCCATTCGGTTACGGACCCGAGCGTTACTTCTGGTCGTTCATCGTCGCGCTTGTGCTGTTCAGCATGGGTGGCTTGTTCGCGTTGTACGAAGGCATCCAAAAGATCGGGAACCCGCACGAAATCGAAAGTGCGGGCATCGCGTTCGCCATCCTCGGTGTCTCGGTCGC
>JAYVVU010000079.1:0-5418 GCA_043786755.1 Actinomycetota bacterium | reverse complement strand
GGCCAACTCCTCGTTGACCGTGAAGACTGCGTAGTCCCGCACCGCTTGCGGCAGGGTCAGCAGCTCCACATCGTCGGGGCTTGCCGCCTCCTTGGCGTTGAAGCTGCCGACGGCGACGCGGCGTAACCCGCGCAGGTGGGCACCGCCGCCGCACAGTCGGCCAAGATCGTCGGCGAGGGTTCGGATGTACGTGCCTTTCGAGCACTGCACCTCGATGCCGTAGACCAGCGGGTCGCCGGTAGCGACAACATCGAATCGATGAATCACGACCGGTCGCGGTGCGCGCTCAACCTCAACACCCTCGCGAGCGAGTTCGTACAAGCGCCGACCCTCGATCTTGACCGCACTGACCATCGGCGGAATCTGCAGAATCGGCCCACTCAGGTGTTGCGCAACAGCGTCACGCACTTGCGCTTCGGTGAGTGCGCTCATGTCGAACGTGCCGGTGACCGCGCCAGTGCTATCGAGCGAGTCGGTCGTTGAACCGAAGACGACCTGACCGGAATATGTCTTGCCTAAGTCGGTGAGGAACCGGAGCAGTCGCGTTGCGCGTCCGACGCCAACCAGCAGCACACCCGTTGCATCGGGGTCGAGGGTGCCCGCGTGCCCGACCTGTCGTTCGTTGAATCGACGACGCAACATGCCAACGACGTCGTGGCTGGTGACTCCAGCGGGCTTGTCGACAACTGCCAACCCGTGTGTCGATGGCGGTCGGCGACGCGCCATCACTAATCCAGGTCGTTCAGAGGCTCGGCGATCAACGGCAGTTCGGGAGAGGGCGGCCGCTCAGGCAGCGTTGCCTTGTCGCGCAGAACGCGTTCGATGCGTTCGGCTGCCCGAATCGAGTCGTCGGGCTTGAAGCTGAGGATTGGCGTCTTCTTGGCGCGAACCTGGCGGCCGACGGACGACTGAATGCGCACGCGATACTCGCCGAGTGCTGCGAGAATTTCGGCGTCACCTTCCTCACCCATTAGCGAGTCGAAGAACACGATGGCTCGGTTCATTTCTGGGTCGACATCGATCGAAGTGACGGTGACCAAAGAAAGTCGCTCATCGTCGATGCGCGTGAGTTCTTCTGCGATCACTTCCCGTAACGACTCGCTGAGTCGCGCCGTGCGCGGGTAGCGATGTGTGGATGGAGCCGACGGACGGCGGGGCTTGGTCATGGCTGCCTCATAGAGTGTTTCGGCTAGTTGAAGTTCAGCGGCGCGCGGTTGGTGCGCTTCAGCTCGGACATGCCGGTCGATGTGGCGATGACCTCAATCGCATCCCACAGGCGCAACGCATCGGC
Organism: Actinomycetota bacterium; assembly: GCA_043786755.1. Classification (GTDB taxonomy): domain Bacteria; phylum Actinomycetota; class Acidimicrobiia; order Acidimicrobiales; family Ilumatobacteraceae; genus UBA668. Next base: position 4,127 of record JAYVVU010000079.1, on the reverse strand, counting down.
ACCACGTGGAATCGACGAGATCACCGGCCCGAAGAAGCTGCCCTCGTTGGCTTGGCCGGGGCGGAACGTGATGATCGGCGTGCCGACATCGCGACCGGTGCGGCTAAGGGCCAATTCCGTGTCTTGGCGGATGTAGTCGTCGTGTGATTCGTCGTGCACATGTGATGCATAGTCGGTTGGTAGATCGGCGACCTTCAGAATTTCAATCATGTACGCAACCGGATCGACGTTGATCTTGGGAGTACGGGGATTCGTGTGCATCGCATCGCCGAGCGCGGTGTACAGGGCGTCGACTCCGGCGTTGCCATGCTGAATCCGCACCTCATCGCAGACGCGATGCGAGTACAGGCCAGTCATGTGACTGTCGCTGAACTTGGCCCCGTACGTGCCTTCGGTACGCGCCTCGTTAATCATCTTCAGCGAGATGAAGCGCCACTCCACCTCGTAGTCGCGGGCCTGTTGCACTTCGGTGACCCATCGCGACGTAACCCAAGCGAATGGGCACACAGCGTCGAAGAAGAACTCGAGATCGGCCATGCCCGCAGGCTACCGACGGCTTTCGTGTCGTCGACTTGCTAGACGCGCGCGATTTCGCGTTCTTCGAACGTTTCGATGATGTCGCCGGGCTTGAGGTCCTGGAAGTCGCTGAGACCGATGCCACACTCGAAGCCTTCGCGCACTTCGCGGGCATCGTCCTTGAATCGCTTGAGCGACTGGATGGCACCCTTCCAAATGATCGTGCCTTCGCGCAGGAAGCGAACCTTGGAGCCACGGGTGATGACACCACTGGTGACGAGGCAGCCGGCAATTGAACCGAGCTTGGGCACCTTGAAGATCTCGCGCACCTCGGCGTCGCCGGTAACCACTTCTTCGAACTCGGGGGCGAGCATTCCGATCATGGCGCGGCCGATGTCTTCGAGCAGTTTGTAGATGATTTCGTAGGTACGGATTTCGACGCCTTCAGAGGCGGCAAGCTCGCGTGCCTTGCGATCCGGGCGCACGTTGAATCCGATCAACGTTGCGTTTGTTGTCGCGGCGAGGCTGATGTCGTTCTCGTTGATCGCACCTACTGCTCGGTGCACGAACGCCAACTTCACTTCGTCGCGCTCGAGCTTGCGTAGCGATTCCGAAACCGCTTCCAGCGAGCCCTGCACGTCGGCCTTCAACACGATGTTCAGCGTGGCGACTTCGCCAGCCTGAATCTGGTTGAAGATGTCTTCCAGCTTCACGCCGGTGTGCACGCGGGCATCGCCGCGTTGTGCCTTCAAGCGATAGCGCTGCTCGCGGGCCTCGGCGACCGTGCGGGCCGTCTTCTCGGTATCCGAGCTGCGGAACTCGTCGCCCGCGTTCGGCACGCTTTGTAGGCCGAGCACCTGCACCGGAGTGCTGGGACCAGCAATCTTGACCTGATTGCCCTTGTCGTCGATCATGGCGCGCACACGGCCCCACGAAGCGCCGGCGACGATTGCGTCCCCCACCTTCAGCTCGCCCTTGTCGACGAGGATGGTGGCAACCGGGCCGCGACCTGTATCGAGGTTGGCTTCGAGCACAACACCCTTGGCACGACCCGACGGGTTGGCCGTCAGTTCTTCGACCGCAGCAACCGCTGCGAGTTGTTCGAGCAAGTCGTCAACGCCGAGGTTCTGCGAGGCGGACATCTCGACGACAATCGTGTCGCCGCCCCACGATTCGGGAACGAGTTCCTGCTCGCTGAGCTGCGAGAGCACGCGCTGCACGTCGGCGTTCTCTTTATCGATCTTGTTCAGCGCGACCACGATCGGCACCTCGGCGGCGCGGGCGTGATTGATTGCTTCGATCGTTTGCGGCATGACACCGTCGTCGGCAGCGACCATCAGCACGACAATGTCGGTGACCTGCGCACCACGGGCACGCATCTTGGTGAAGGCCGCGTGACCAGGCGTATCCAGGAACGTGATCTTGCCGCCGCCGGCGACATCGACCATGTAGGCACCGATGTGCTGCGTGATGCCGCCAGCCTCACCGGCGACAACGTTGGCGTTACGAATCTTGTCGAGCAGCGTGGTCTTGCCAGGGTCGACGTGACCCATGATCGTGATGACCGGCGCGCGCGGCACTTGCGCCGCCTCGTCGTCGTCGTCGCTGTCGTCGAACAATGCTTGCAGTTCGAGTTCTTCTTGCTGACCGGGCTCGACCAGCAACAAGTCGGCGCCGACTTCCAGCGCGAACAACTCCATCTGCTCGTCGCTCAGCGTCATGGTCGCAGTGACCATCTCGCCGTTTTGTAGCAGGAAGCGAATCACGTCGGCAGCGGTGCGGTTCATCTTCGGCGCGAACTCCTGCGCCGACACGCCGCGCTCGACGATGATCGTGCCGTCGGGAACCGGAGCGTTGGTCGCGGTGTACGCGCTGTTGTAGTTCGGCTGCAACTCGTCGAAGTCGCGACGACGACGAGCACGGCTCTTCTTGCGTGGCGCCCGGCGCTGACCGTTCGGCCGACCGCCGGGACCACCAGGGCCACCGCCAGGACCACCAGGACGCGCTCCACCCGGACCACCCGGACGAGCACCGCCGGGACCACCAGCACCGCCCGGACCTGGGCGAGGGCCACCGAAACCACCAGGGCGGGCGCCCGTGGGGCCACCTGTGCGCGGCGGGTATCCGCCCGGACGCCCGGCGCCGGGCGACGAAGGACGCGATGGGCCGGTCGCACCAGGGCCACCTGGGCCGCCAGGGCGAGCGGTGTAGCCGCCACCGGGGCGCGGTCCACTGGTCGTCGGGCCACCGGTCGGGCGCGGTGAACTGCTGCGCAAACCACCCGGAGGCGGCGGGATCGCTTTGCCGGATGCCGAGGTTGGGCGACCACCGGCGGGAGGCGGCGGAATCGGGCGACCGGAAGCCGAGGTTGGTCGCGCCGGTGGCGCGGCCGGACGAGCAGGGGGCGGTGTGCTCGCGGCCGCGGCGGGTGCGGCCGCAGTGGGTGCCGGGCGCGGAGCCGCAGGTGCCGGTGCTGGGGCGGCTGCGGCCGCGTGGCGAGCGGGCTCGCTCGCGGGTTGACGACTGCTAGTGATGCGCGACTGTGCGGCTGCCGGTGCGGGCTGCCGTTGAGGATCCGGCTCGCGGCTCGGCTCGACCTGCGACTCCGCGGGAGTTTCGACGACCTCGACATTGGCGGTCGGCGCATCGTCTGTCGGCGCGTCGGTCTTCTTCGCGGCAGCCTTCTTCGGTGCCGCCGCCTTCTTCGGTGCTGCTGCCTTGGCGGGCTTCGGCTTGACCTCGCTCGGATCTTTCGGCGCAGCTGCCTTCTTGGAAGTGGCCTTAACCGGCTTGGGCTCTTCGGGCTGCTCGGCGCGAGTCAGTCCGTCTTTCTCCGCGCGCCGACGAAGACGGTCGCCCTGTGCCTCGATGAGTGTGGATGAGTGACTCTTCACTCCCACACCCATGCGCTCGCAGAGCGCCATCATTTCGGCATTCGTCATTCCGAGCTGCTTCGCTAGCTCGTGTACGCGCAGATTTTTCGCCAAAACTCGGGTCAGCCTTTCCTTGGCGTCGAGCTATCGGGAGCATTCCCGACAACTGACGATTCTTTCATGTCTATGTAGTTCACGGCAGGGCCGTTTAGGTCACGGTGGAATGCGGCGCGCAGCGAGTCGCCGAGCGTCAACAGCGAATCGGTTGAGACCGAACGCTTCCACGACCTATCGAACGCCTTACGTTGCATCGCCGTGCGGTAGCAGTTCATCGAGCACAGCCATGCGCCGCGGCCAGCCGCTGTACGGCTGACGAGAGCACCTTGTTGATTAACGGTGCAACGCACGAGTTCACCTTGAGGTCGCGTTTGGCGACAGCCGATGCACGTGCGCTGCGGTGCGGCGAGTCGAGTGTTAGGCGTTGTCACCACTCTCCTCAGTAGTTGCCGCCTCGGCGGCCAGCCCGTCTGCAGCTTCGACTTCGACGTCAGCCTCGGCGCCAGCGGACTCGGCCGCAGCGGCCTGTTCGTTCCACTGCTCTTGCGTGAGGATGGTGCCGTCGGCGGCATGCCATTCGACTTCGCCGGTCTCGGCATTGGGCACCCACTCGCCCTCTTCGTAATCGGCGTCGTCGATGCCGTCGACCGGTTCGGTCTCGCCACGAATGTCGATGCGCAC
>JAYVVU010000078.1:0-2297 GCA_043786755.1 Actinomycetota bacterium | reverse complement strand
ACGCGACCGTCCCTCATACGTACGATGCGCTGAGCAGCGTCGGCGACTGGTTGGTCGTGGGTGACGAGCAGGATCGTCTGGCCACCGTGGTGCAGGCGGGTGAAGAGCTCCAACACTTCTTCGCCACCTTCGGAATCGAGTGCGCCGGTTGGTTCGTCGGCTAGCAGCAGTGTCGGCTCGTTAGCGAGTGCCCGCGCAATTGCGAGGCGTTGGCGCTGACCACCCGAGAGTGCGGCGGGGGACTGCTTGGCCTTGTCGCCAATTCCGAGCAGGTCGAGTAGGTCGCGTGCACGAGTTTCGGCTGGGCGACGCTTGCGACCGGCGATGAGTGCTGGCATGAGCACGTTCTCGAGTGCCGTCATACCCTCGAGCAAATTGAAGAACTGGAAGACGATGCCGATGTGCTTGCGGCGCATGATCGCCAACTCGCTCTCGTTCTTGCCGACCAGTGACTCGCCAGCCACCGACACTTCGCCTTCGTCGGGCGCGTCGAGGCCGGCGACGATGTTGAGCAGCGTCGACTTGCCGCAGCCCGATGGGCCCATCACTGCGACGAACTCACCTCGCTTCAACAGCAAATCCGCACCACGCAGTGCGCGCACTGGTGCGGTGTCTTGTTCAAAGGTGCGGAACACCTGCTTGACATCGACGACGAGGCCGCCGTCGCTAGTGGCTTGACTGCTTTGCATTGTTTCGCTGATGGTCATGTTGCTGGTGCCTCCTGTTGATGGATTGCTGCAATCTTTCGTGGTCGCACGGGTGTCGCCCGACCTTTAACGAGGTGAGTGCCGAGATCTTCGGCTTCTGGCTTCACGCTGAGCTGTTCCCATGTTGCATCGCTGGCAACGATCTCGCCGTCGGCTGCGAACTGTTGCAGTCGCTGACAGAGATTGACTGCGTCGCCGACGACGGTGTATTCCAAACGCTCGTCCGAGCCGAGCATCGCGGCGGCGACATCGCCGGTTGACAAGCCGATCCCTACCGGGAACGGTTCTAATCCCTGGCTGATCCACTCGGCGTTGACGACCGCCTGCGCGGCGTGCATCGCTCGGGCGGCCACGAGCGAGCGGTCGGCGTGATCGGTGGATGCTTCGGGAGCGCCGAACACTGCCAACACCGCATCGCCGACGTACTGCATCACGGTGCCGCCAGCGCCGAGGATCGCGTTGTTCATCTCGGCGCGGTGACGGTTGAGTTGCTGCGCGAGGGCCGACGGGTCGGTGTGCTCGCTGATCGTCGTATAGCCGCGAATGTCGCTCATCAAGCAAGTCACGTTCAGCTTCTCTGTGTCGCCCGCGTGCGCGCCGCGAGCGCGAATGCGATCGGCGACGCCGGTGGGCAACAGGCGAGACAGCGATTCGCCCTGTTCTTCGCGCGACGTGATGGCTGTGTGCATCTTGCGCAACCGGTCGAGGGCGCCCGCGGTTCCAGCGGTGACACCTTCGGCAAGTTTGCGAAACACTTCTTCAACGCGTGCCTCGACCGCTGCGGGCGTGGAGTTCGTGACGGCGGCGATTGCTTTGATCGGCTTGCCCTCGGCGACCATCTCCAGCAGTGCATCGTCCTCGGCGTCGAGCCCACCGGTTCGGCGCACCGGGTTCATCAACGCGCTGACGATTACCGGATCGAGCACCGATCCGCCAGAGGCAACTTCGCGGATAGCGCGAGCGAGCTGGTCGCCCTCTGCGATTCGATCCTTCAACAAATACGCATAACCAGCGGCACCCTCTGACAGAAGTGCGATCGCGTAGTCGGGGTCGTCGTACTGGCTGAGGATGACGATGCCTGTACCTGGGTGGCGCTTGCGAATCAGCTTGCACGCCTCGATGCCTTCGCGATCAAAGTTCGGTGGCATTCGAATATCGCTGACCACCACGTTCGGTGCCGACTTCTCGGCGCCCTCAACCAGGCTGTCGTAGTCCTCGGCCTCACCGACGATCTGTAGATCGGCCTGGCGCGACAGCATTGCCCTCACCCCCTCGCGGATGAAGACGCTGTCGTCGGCGACGAAGACGGTGATCGCTTCCATTGTGAGAATTCAATAGCACATCGGCCGCCGGAGCTAGGGCGTGAGCCTGTGTCGCGGGGTGGTGCCAGCCACACCCCGGGCCACCGTGCAAATCTGCCCTGATCTACGACGCAGGCGAGATTGGGGGCGAGGCGGGATACTTCTCGATCGATGCGCGCGCCCTCGACGTCGTCGAGTTGGGTCGTTTGCCGCTCGACCAGGTAGTTGCGTTCAGCATGTCGCCAGACCAAGCGCTCGCGATCCTGAGCTACAGCACCGAGCTTCAAGT
>JAYVVU010000077.1:0-5425 GCA_043786755.1 Actinomycetota bacterium | reverse complement strand
ACACGTTCGCACCGTTCATGCGGGGCAAGGTGTTGGAGGTCGGTGCCGGCACCGGCACGGTAACGACGCGACTCGCGCGACTCGGCGCCGTGAATTCGATTACCGCAATCGAGCCCGACCCGGCGCGTTTCGAAACGCTCAGCACCGCGGCGCGACGTCTTTCAGGCGGCTGCGCGGTAACTCCATTGTTGGGCACGATCGACGCGACCAACGAAGTGTTCGACACCGTGTTGTACTGCAACTCCGCCGAGCACATCCGCGATCTCATCCCGGAGCTGGTTGCTGCCAGCGCCCGATGCGCACCCGACGGTCGACTGGTTGTGTTTGGTCCAGCACACGAGGCGTTGTACAGCGAGATCGATCGGATGTCTGGCCACTGGCGCCGTTTCGTCACTTCTCGTCTCACGCGCGACTTCCGCGCGGCTGGCTACGAGGTCATGCATGCGCAGTATCTCGACCCGGTTGGTGCGATCGCCTACTTCGCTGGCGGGCGTGTCGGTGGCGTGTCGTCGTTGTCGCCGCGGCTGTTGTGGATCTTCGAGCGCATCGTCTTGCCGATCTCGCGTCTCGTGACGCCACTGACTCGGCGATTCATGGGCAAGAACGTGCTTGTCGTTGGTCGACCGAAGCAGAAGTAATCGGATCTACTCCGCTCAGCGCGGTGCAGCCAGATCCATCGTCCAGTACTTGTAGCCGTTCGATCCGATCGCGACCGCAATGCCGATGTTCGTGAACGCCGGGTTCAGCATGTTGGCCCGGTGGCCAGCGCTGTTCATCCACGCTTTGATCACTGCGGCACAGTCGTTGAAGCCGTAGGCAACGTTCTCACCCCACGTACGCCACGCATATCCCGCCGCAGTGATGCGCGTGCCAGCGTTGTTGCCGCCGGGACCTTCGTGCTGCATGTTCCTGATTGCCGCTTGGTAATCGCTGTGGCCTTGGGCTGCAGCGTTGAGCGTGACGCTGACCGTCACCGGTGCAAGACCGGCAGCGGCGCGCGCTTGATTGGTCAGCGCGGTGCATTCTGTCGAGACGGCCGAAACGATCGGTCCACATCCGCCGGCTGACGCGACCGGTACTGGGGTCGCACCAGCGATTGGTGTGCCCGAGAACCAGCCGAGCACATCGACGAGTAAGTCCGTCTCGCCGGCGCTGTTAAAGAGGCTGATCTTGCCGTCGGTGCCGACCGGCACAATCACCATGTTCGCGATCGTTTGACCGGCGCCAAAATTGAGGTTCGACGCAACGGGCCGCGCCGCACCACCCGGATAGACGCTGACGTATGAAGCCGCGCATGGTTGCGCGGCGGTGATGTTGATCGCAACTGCGCCGACACCGTTGGGCGGCACGCCGCCGCGCCCGAGCACGCTGAGGTTCAACACCGATGCCGGGCCCGCTTGGCCGACGCCAGCGAACTGACCGTCGACAGTTGCTGCGCCCGATCGCGTGTCGAGCACACGCGCCGGCGAGAAGCCTGTGTAACCAGAGCTGTCGTTGAACCAGCCGAGCACGTCGACCAACACTTGGGTCAGGCCCGCGCTGTTGTAGATGCTGACTCGACCGTTGCTACCAACGGGAACGACAACCATGTTCGCGATCGTTTGGCCGGCACTGAAGTTCAGATTCGATGCCGTCGGTCGCGTCGACCCCGTTGGGTACAACGTGATGTACGAGTCCGTCGTCGGCGCGGTCGCTGTCACATTGAGGACAACGGAGTCGACTCCCGAATCGGGCACGCCACCCGTGCCAAGCACAGTGAGGTTGGTAACCGAAGCGGGGCCGACGAAGCCGCCCGCTTTGCGGGTGTCGAGCAAACGATTCGGTGAGAAGCCGTTGTAACCAGCACCGGTCGCGAACCACCCGAGCACGTCGACCAACACTTGCGTCTGCCCAGCGTAGTTATAAAGGCTGATCTGGCCGGCCGCGCCGACCGGAACGATCACCATGTTGGCGATGGTCTGACCGGCCGTGAAGTTGAGATTGGAAGCGGTCGGTCGTGTAGCTGCCGCAGGGAAGACGGTAAGGAACGAAGTGGCGCTCGGCGCCGCGACGGTGACGTTGATCGCAACAGCGCCGACGCCCGAGGCCGGCACACCGCCCCGACCGAGGACGGTGAGGTTGACGACAGTGCCTGCGCCGACTGGGCCGCCACCCGCGAATTGTCCGTCGACCGTCGCGCTACCAGCGCGGGTATCAAGCAGGCGTGCGGGTACGACGCCGGTGTAGGTCGGCGGTGCCGCTGCAACGGTCGAGACAGTGGCCGCGGTGGCCAAGAGACCAATGACAAGGCATCCCAGAACAGCGACGCGAAGCCGATGGGACTGCATGGTGAACTCCGATGGCGGTTGGCGGACTAGCGGACAATTGGCGGCGGTATGTATCCACCACAGGTATCGGTCGTCAACGAGGCCACCTTAAGACAGGTTCGGTCACGCATGTACGGCGCGACGATCTGCATCCCGATCGGCAAACCAGCTTTGGTCTGTCCGATCGGCACCACTGTGCTGGGCAAATAGACGCTGCCAATCAGGGCTGGCCAGCCTTCCAGTTCCAAATACCAGCGTTCTGCGCCATTCACCGCGATGCGACGTGTTCCCCAATTGCCATCTTGATGGTGCTCGATTGCCGGCAGCAGTGTCACAGGGCACACCAGCACATCGAAACTCTCGAAGAACTTCGCCCACACCAATTGCAGCCGAGCACGCTCGCGGTGCATGAGCAACCACTTGCGATGGCTGAGCGCGCCTGGCAGGTCGTCGGACGCGTGAACGGCCGTGGCCTCGCCGATCAGGCGCGCTCCCATTTTCCACGCCGCATCGACATCGATAGCCGGACGCGCGCCGCGCTCAACGTGCGCGCCGGCAGCCTCAAGCTGATCGGCCGTGGTGTGCAACATGGCGGACATCTCGTTGTCGATGACGAGCGCCGGTTCGTCGATCCACGCCGCAACGCGCAAGCCAGCGAGCGACGTGATTGTTAACGGCGCCGGCTCTGCAATTGGTCGTGCCAGAAGGTCGACCAAGAGCGCGAGATCGTCGATGCCGCGCGCGATCGGGCCGAACACGTTGATGTCGCTTTCGACGCCGCGATAGTCGTCGCACGCGCGGGGTTCGTCGAGGTAACCGAACGTCGGGATCAGCCCCCAACTCGGCTTGTGGCCGAACACACCGCAGAACGCCGACGGGACGCGCACCGAGCCTCCGATGTCGGTGCCCAACTCGAAGCTCGTCATGCCGCACGCGACTGCTGCCGCCGCGCCTCCCGATGAACCGCCGGGAGTGCGCGTCAGGTCCCACGGGTTGTTGGTGGTGCCGAACATTTCGTTGAACGATTGGAAGTCGCCGCTCCACTCGGGAAGGTTCGTCTTGCCAAAGACGATCGCACCGGCAGCCTTCAGCGAGGCGACGGTCGGCGCATCGGTGGTAGGGATGTTGTCCTGCAACTCAGATGCGCCACCCGTCGAGCGGATGCCCGCGGTGGTAATCGCATCCTTGATCGTGATCGGCAAACCGTGCAGCGGACCCCACGACTCGCCGCGCAGCGTCGCCGCGTCGGCCTCCCGTGCGCGGTCACGCGCTGGCTCGACCGCCAACGTGCACACTGCGTTGACGTCGCCGTTCACCTGATCGATGCGACTGAGGAAAAGGTCGAGCAGTTCCTCGCTTCCGAGCTCGCGCCGGTTGATCGCTGCCGATTGCTCGATTGCAGTCCAGAGCGTTGGGTCGCTGGTGGGCACCCCGCGAACGTACTCGCTAGCTTTGCCGTTAACTTTACTGGCATGACGACGCTTCATTGGAACGACAGCCGAATGGAGATCCATCGAGTGGTGGTGGGTCCGTTCGAGAACAACGTGTTTGTGGTGCGTTGTGTCGAGACCGGCGATGCGATCCTGATCGATGCGGCCAACGAGCACGAACGGTTGCTCGAGCTGTGCCAACGACTGGGTGTGCGGCGCGTGCTCGAGACGCACGGCCACGGCGACCACATCCAGGCCGTGCCGGCAATGCGCGAGGCCGGTTACGAAGTCGCCGTCACCGCCAAGGACGCGCCGATGCTGAAGGCCGTCGGCTACGACGTGTTCATCGACGACGCCGAAGTCATCGAGGTCGGGCGTCTGCGCCTGAACGCGATTCACAATCCGGGTCACACGCCGGGTTCGGTCAGCTTCCACGTCGAGGGCGCACCGATTCTCTTCTCCGGCGACACTTTGTTTCCCGGCGGGCCCGGCGCGACGAAGTACGACGGCGGCGACTTCGCAGCCATCATCGACTCGATCGACAACAAGCTGTTCACGTTGCCCGCCGACACGATCGTCATGCCGGGCCACGGCACCGACACCACCATCGGCACCGAGCGCCCGCATCTCCAAGTGTGGGTAACCCGCGGCTGGTAGCAATCCCCTGTCGAGTGTTTGCTCCCGTTTTCGCGCTGTCGAGGGTTTCCTCCCTGTCAGCGGGGAGGAAACCCTCGACTGACTCTCGTGTGGGAGGAAACCCTCGACTCAAGGCAGCGGGCATAGGATCGTTCTTATGTCGGGGATGGTTCCTGCCCTGCTGCCAACGGTCGCGCCGCACGTTCTGGAAGATCATGCTGACGCAGGCGATCCTGCTGAGCGTGGCGATCGTGAGTGGCTACTGGTGGTTGTACCCGTTCTTTGCCAGCGCAAGCGCGCCGTTGGCCTGGGCGTCGGCACGATCGCTGGAGCGCACCACCGGGTCGATCTCGGCGGCGGCAAACCTGTCACCGCTGCGAACGCTTCGCGCGAGGTGGCGGCAATGGTGAAGAGCGGATCGGCCATGGTCCGCACGATGGTACCGGCCGAGCCCAGGCGCGGCCCGGTTCCTTTCGAGGGCTACCCTGCACGACATGAGCGATGTACTCACCCCCGCAACGTTCAGCGATGCCGTGGGCACCGAATTCGCCCTGATGACAGCGCAGGGCGAGCCGGGTATGGAGCTCACACTGGCGACTCTCGTACAGCACTCCCCCAGCCCGGGCGCGCCGCGTGCCGAGCCGTTCTCGCTCGTCTTCGTCGGCTCTGTCGGGCGGAACATTCCGCAGGCCACCTATACCTTGCGGCACGCGGACCTTGGCTCACTGGACATCTTCCTCGTGCCGATCGGACCCAAGGCTGACGGCCGCCACCAGTACGAGGCGTCGTTCAACTAGTCGTTCAACTAGTCGTTCAACTAGCGCGTCGCGCGGTACTCCATCCGGACGTGCACGTCGTTGCGTCCGGCTTCGACGAATCCGAGACGTTCGTAGAGACGCACGGCCGGGTTCCAGAACTCGACGTGCAGCGACACCATGTGACCGCCGCGCTCGGCTTCGGCCATCACATCGTGCAGCAGCGCTGAGCCGATCCCGCGACCACACCACTCCGGCAACAGCGCGATGTCCAGCACGCGGACCTCGTCGCCGGATA
>JAYVVU010000076.1:0-5426 GCA_043786755.1 Actinomycetota bacterium | reverse complement strand
GCCTTGCGCCCTCTGCTGCGCGCGGTGCGTGAATCCGGACACCCTGTCGTGTGGGCCTGCGACCCGATGCACGGCAACACGACCGTCAGCGTCAGCGGCCGCAAGACCCGCGACTTCAACGTCATCACCGACGAGATCGATGGCTTCGTGCGCGCGCACAAGGCGGAAGGCACCTGGCCAGGCGGCATCCACGTGGAACTCACCGGCGACAATGTCACCGAATGCACCGGCGGCGCCGACAAGATTCTCGACAGCCAGCTCGACGATCGCTATCAGACGGTGTGCGATCCGCGATTGAACGGCCGCCAGAGCCTCGATCTCGCGTTCCACGTCGCTGAAAAACTGCGTAGCACCGGCCTCGCATGAACTTCACCGCCGGCGACCGCATTCGTTACGAGTGCACCGGCGACGACGGGCTTCCTCTCATCCGCTACGGCTTCATCGGCGGCGTCTCGGCCAGTGACGGCCCAGTCGTTGTGATGCTTGATGGCGAACTGAGCGGCGATGTCGTCAACCTCTGCGACGTGAAGCATGTGACGGTCACCACCGTCGAACTCTGCCTGCACGGCACCGACTTGATCGACGACCCGGAACTTCGGCGCGGCCTCGTATCGCTGTGGCACGCCGAAGCCGACAGCGCGGGCCTCGATATCGACGCGCTACACCCGATCGGCGATGGCGAGTGCGACTCCCCCGGCGCGTGGTGTCTCGCCGACCTGCGGGCTGGCGGCTTCCAATACCTGCTGCGCGCAGTACAACTGCCGGATGAACCCGAGATGGTGAGGGTTCGTGCTGAACCCTTCACCCCCGGGCCGGCGTGACCCGGCGGCCCGCCGGTTGGTATCCATTACTGCTTGCCACGGCAACAATCGGTATCGCGAACAGCGTCATCTTCGCACTGCTCAGCAATCTGCAGGATAAGTACGGCTTCAGTGACGCTGGGTTAGGACTCATCGCGGGCAGTGGCTTTCTCGTCGGCCTGCTCGGCCAACTGTTTCTTGCGCCACTGGCCGATCGCGGTCACTCGAAGCGTCTGCTGCTCGGTGGATTGGCTTGCGCGCTACTCGGCAACGTGCTGTTCACGTTGTCGAGTTCGCTCGTCACGCTGGTTGCGTCGCGCGCAGTTGTCGGACTCTCCAACAGTCTGTTCCTGCCAGCAGCGCGCGGCATCGCCGTGCGCATCAGTCCCGACAACGTTGCTGAGCGATTGGGAACGATGAGCGGCATCGAACTCGCTGGCTTCGTTACCGGACCGGTGATCGGCGGGCTGCTCGTCGGTCCGTTTGGTCTCAAAGTTCCCTTCTTAGTGACGGGTGCGTTCGCGCTCGCCGGCTTCGCACTTCTTGCGCCACGCAAGTTGCCGCAGCCGTTCGCTGAGCACAGCGGCGATCGCCCCCGACTCGCGCTCGACCTGTTGCGTCTGCCCCGCGTGCGATCTGGGCTATTGATGAGCGTCGCACTGTTCACACCGGTGGGGTTCTACGACGCGACGCTCGATGTCTACCTCACTGGTCGCGGCGCGTCCGATGTCCTCATCGGCCTCACCTTCGCCGCCTACGGAATCCCATTCGCGTTGTTGGCAACCTTTGGTGGCCGCCTGGCCGATCGACGCGGGGCGTTGCGCGTTGCGTTTATCAGCACGATCCTGGTCGCCCCGGTCACGATGATGTACGGCCTACTCACCGTGCCGATCATCATCCTCGTAGTCACGGTTATCGAAGGCTGTTTTCAAGCGCTCGGTGTACCCGCTTCGCAATCGATGGTGGCTTCGTCGGCTCCACTCGGACGCGCCGCGGCTGCGCAGGGCCTAGCTGGCAGTTCGAACCTGATGATCGCCGCGATCACTGCGTACAGCGCGGGGTCGCTCTACAAGTTGGTTGGCCCGGAATGGCTGTATTCGATCGCCGCGATCGGTGTCGCGGTGTTCGCGTGCTTGTCGGTGTGGCAATCGCGCGTGGGCGATCGGGCCGACGCTGTAATGGCTAGTGAGTCGTCGACTAACTCAGGCGCTCGATGACCATGGCCATGCCTTGGCCACCGCCGACGCACATGCTCTCCAAGCCGTAGGTCTTGTCCTCGAACTGCAAGCCGTTGATCAGCGTCGTCATGATGCGAGCACCAGTCATGCCAAAGGGATGACCAAGGGCAATCGCGCCACCGTGCTTGTTGAGTTGCTTCTCGATGTCGATGCCGAGGTGCTTCGCCGACGGAATGACCTGCGCAGCAAACGCTTCGTTGATTTCGACCAAGTCGATCTGATCCATCGTCATGCCCGCGCGCTTCAGCGCTTGACGGCACGCTTCGATCGGGCCGAGGCCCATGATCTCGGGGTTCAAGCCCGACACGCCCGACGAGATGATGCGCGCGAGCGGCTTGAGCCCGAGTTCCTTCGCCTTCGTGTCGCTCATCACCATGACTGCGGCCGCGCCGTCGTTCAGCGGGCACGCATTACCGGCGGTGATCGTGCCGTCGGGACGGAACACTGGCTTCAACTGACTGACAGCTTCGTAGTTGGTGCCCGGGCGCGGGCCGTCGTCCTTGCTGACGACAGTGCCGTCGGCAAGCGTCAGCGGCGTGATCTCGCGCTCAAAGAAACCATTCTCCTGGTGCTCGACCGCGAGGTTCTGGCTGCGCACACCGAAGCGATCCATCTCTTCGCGGGTCACGCCTTCTTGCTCGACCACGTTCTCGGCGGTTTGACCCATCGCGATGTACATGTCGGGCAAACCGGTCGGCGGTGTCCACTTACTCTGGCCACCCTGCGCACGCGCCTTGGTGCGCTCGCCCGAAGGCTTGAAGATCGCGTTCGGCGCCATGTCGCTGGCACCGTTGGCGTAGCGGCTGACGGTTTCGACACCGGCGGAGATGAAGCAATCGCCCTCGCCCGCCTTGATCGCGTGGAATGCCATGCGGATCGTTTGCAGACTGCTCGAGCAGTAACGGTTGACCGTAACGCCGGGGACATCGTCTAGCCCCGACAGCACGGCGACAACGCGCGCGATGTTGAACCCGCCTTCGCCAGCTGGCTGGCCGATGCCCAGCATCAGGTCGTCGATGTCGGCGGCCTTGACCTGTGGCACCTTGGCCATCAGCGCCTTGACGATCTGTGCGCTCATATCGTCGGGGCGCATGTCGACAAGCGAACCCTTCATGGCTCGCCCAATCGGGCTGCGGGCGGTAGCAACTATCACGGCTTCAGTCATGCTCGGCAGCGTAGCGAGCAGTCGAAAGCGGGCCGCTATTCGGGACTATTGTGTCGAAAGTCATGGCTGGAACCGTCGTCATTTGCTTCACCGACATCGTGGAGTCGACAGCGCTCGCCGGGCGCCTGGGCGACAACGCCTTCGACGACTTGCGCCGTCGCCACTTTGCCGAGTTGTCGCGCGAGGTCGAGGCTCTCGGCGGCGAGGTGGTCAAGAACCTCGGCGACGGACTGATGGTCTCTTTCACCAGCGCATCCGACGCCGTCGAGGCCGCGGTTGCGATGCAGCGCACGGTGGATGCCGCCGGTCGACGACGCGAATCAGATCAGCTCGCGATTCGCATCGGCGTGTCAGCTGGCGATGCGACGCTAGAGAACGGCGATTGGTTCGGTGTACCTGTTGTTGAAAGCGCGCGCTTGTGCGCAGCGGCGCAGTCGGGCCAGATTTTGGTCAGCGAGGTCGTGCGACTGCTCGCCGGCGCCCGCGGTGGCCACGAGTACCGATCGCTGGGCGCTATGGAACTGAAGGGATTGAATCATCCCGTCGACGTCAGCGAAGTCGCATGGACTCCGCTTGATGCCATGTCCGCGCCACTTCCCACGGCACTGATCGCCGATCCATTGCAACTGCCATTCTCAGGCAGAAGCGCAACACTCAATCAGTTGCGCGAAGAATGGAAGACCGTCACCGCCGAAAAGGACCGCCGCATTGTGTTGGTCGGCGGCGAGCCTGGCATCGGAAAGACCCGGCTGGTCACAGAACTCGCACGCGAAGCACACAGCCAGGGTGCCGTCGTGCTGCTCGGGAGGGCTGACGAGTACGTCGATGCACCATACGGACCGTGGCGTGAAGCCCTACGCGGTCTTGTCCGCGGAGCACCCGACGAAGTGCTCGAACAACATGTTGCGCAACATGGTGGCGAGGTATGCCGAGTGGTGCCCGAGCTGACTCGGCGAGTCCCCAGCATTCCGCCGATCATCGACACGGATCCGGAAACTGAGCGACTACTGCTGTTCGAAGCCGTGACGGGATTGCTGTGCACGATGTCAGCGGAAGCCCCGGTGCTGTTGATTCTCGACGACGTGCATTGGTCAGACCGATCAACGCTGCTGCTTCTATTGCACTTCCTGCGCAGCGATCTGCCAAGTTCGGTGTTGGTGCTGGCTACTTACCGCGACACCGACATCGACCGATCGCACCCGCTCGCCAACACGCTCGCCGACCTTCGGCGTGTGCGCGGTGCCACCAGGATCGCGCTATCGGGCCTAGACAACGAGGGCGTGAACGAACTACTCACGGTTCTCGGCGGCCACGAGCTCGACCCGGAGGAGATCGCGTATGCCTCCTTGGTGCAACGCGAGACCGAGGGCAACCCGTTCTTCTTCGGCGAAGTGTTGCGCCATCTGATCGAGACCGGGGCCTTGGTGCAGATCGACGGCCGCTGGAAAGTGTCCGTCGCACTCGACGAGGCGGGCTTGCCCGATGGCGTACGCGAGGTTGTGGGGCGGCGCCTCAGCGAGTTGCCAGAAGCCACCAACACGATCCTCGGCGCGGCGTCGATCATCGGTCGCGAGTTCGATGTCGGATTGCTCAGCAAAGTAGTCGCCGAACCGATCGACGCCGTATTGCAGGCATTAGAGCCCGCCGAACACGCACGCCTCATCGGCGAAGTCGTTGGTCGCGCGGGCCGCTACTCATTCGCTCACGCCCTCGTGCGAACGGTGCTAGCCGACGAACTCGGCACCCACCGTCGAGTCCGCCTGCATCGGGCGATCGGGGTCGCACTCGAGTTCGAACCCGAGCCACCGCTCGGCATGCTCGCGTATCACTTCGGTGAAGCGGCGATTATGGGCGAGACCGAACGCGCCGTTCGATACGCCACATTGGCGGCAGAGCACTCGCTCTCGATCGCCGCGCCCGAAGAAGCAATCACCCTGGCTCGTCGTGGACTTGAGGTTGCACTACCCGGATCTGTGCCGAGCGCGCAACGCGTCGCGCTACTACTGCTGCTTGGTCGCGGACACGACGCCAACGGAAACTTCAGTGACGCGCGAGGCGCGGTCGCGGAAGCGTTCAAGATCGCACACGCTGAGGGCGACATCGACAACGTCGCGCTTGCGGCACTCGAGTACGGCGGTACGACCGGTGTCTGGCAGAGCTACGCCGACCCGCGTGGCCCCGAGCAACTAACTACGGCGCTCAGACTGTTGCCCGATGCCGACT
>JAYVVU010000075.1:0-2299 GCA_043786755.1 Actinomycetota bacterium | reverse complement strand
CCGTGACCGTCGTCGGTCGCGCCGTACCCGATGGTCACCAGCTGGCGATTTTCGACTACGGCCTCGGCATGTCGTCCGAAGACCTGGCTGACGCGAACCGTCGATTGAATCAGGTGTCGTCGTTCGACCGTGAGAGCAACAAGATGCTCGGATTCCAAGTGGTCGCACGACTCGCCGCCCGTCATCAGGTCAAGGTCATGTTGACCACCACTCCTGGCGGCACTGGTGTGACTGCAATCGTGCGCTTGCCGAAGTCGATTCTGGAAGCAGTGGGCGCCCCCGGCGTGCCGACTCCGGTTGTCGAAGTATCCGCGATGGCGCAGCGACTCTCCGAGCCGCTGACGGTCAATGCTGGTCCGCCGCCGATCGCGACTCCGCCGCAAGTTCACTTTCCGTCGGAGATGACCGACGAAGCGTTGTGGGCCGCGATGTCGCCAACTAATGAGTCGCTGACGGAGTTCAATACCCCGCCAGCAGGGTTGCAAGTGCTGGCCGCCGAGCAAGCACCCACTTCCGTTGACGGTTTGGCAAAGCGAGTCCCGGGCGCTCAGCTGCCCGATGGTGGTCGTCCGCAGCTCGAAACGTTGCCGACCCGTGCGGCCGATGATGTGCGTACCACGCTCACCAGCCTGCAACGCGGCGTTGAGCTCGGTCGTCAACATGAGCAGAAGTCGTAGAAGGACGCACGCTCAACATGGAACTTTCTGAGAAGGCGAACAACGTCAACTGGTTGATGGTCAACTTCGTGCGTACTACGCCCGGAGTCGACCATGCGCTTGCCGTGTCGTCGGATGGCTTGCTGATCGCGCTCAGCTCGAGTCTCGATCGTGCCGCCGCCGACAAACTGGCCGCGATCATCACCGGCATGCGCTCGCTCGCTCACGGGGCATCCGGCGAGCTGAACAAGGGCCAGATGATGCAGGTTCTGATCGAGATGACCGGCGGCTATCTGTTCGTCAGCGCCATATCGGGTGGTTCGACTCTCGGTGTGGTGACGTCTCGCGATTGCGACCTGGGCTTGGTCGGCTTTGAGATTACGTTGCTCGTAGAGCGCGTTGGCGCCCAACTCACGCCCACGTTGATCACCGAGCTCAAGAACGCTCTGGTCGCGGTGTGACCATGAGTGGCGAAGAGGCGGAAGATCCGCACGCCCAACTTGTACGGCCGTTCCTCGACCGGAAGCAGCCGCTCAAGCCGTTGTCCCCCGACTCGGACGTGCCGGGTTCAGGCTCAGCCGTGCGCGCGTATGCGATGACCGGTGGACGCTCGCATACCTCGGTCCACCTGGAATTCGAGACCATGTTGCAGGCGACTGCCGACGGTCGCGAAGCACTGACCGCGACTCGCTTCGAGCGCGCTGACATCGTGCGCCAGTGTCAGCGCGATCCGCAATCTGTCGCCGAACTCTCCGCCCGACTGCACGTTCCCATAGGTGTTGTCCGCGTTGTGTGCAGCGACCTCATCGCTGAGGGCTACCTCGAAGCTTTCCATCCGAGCACGAACGTCGCTGACGACGTGCTCCTGATCACAAGGTTGATTGCCGGTGTCCGCGCTCTCTGATTCCACCTCCAAAATGGGCAAGGGGCCGATCCCCGTCAAGCTTGTCGTCGCCGGAGGCTTTGGCGTTGGCAAAACGACATTCGTCGGTGCGATCTCAGACATCAAGCCGCTGACTACCGAGGCCGCGATGACGACCTACGGCGAGGGCGTCGACAATCGCGGAGCCGTCGGCAGCAAGACGACAACGACGGTGGCGATGGACTTCGGTCGCGTTGCTGTCGACGACGCGATTGTGCTGTACCTGTTCGGCACTCCTGGGCAAGATCGTTTCGGCTTCATGTGGAACGACTTGATCCAAGGAGCGCTGGGCGCTGTTGTACTCGTCGATAGTCGTCGCATTGAGGACTCGTTCCCTTCGATCGACTACTTCGAGAACCGAAGAGTTCCGTTCATCGTCGCCGTCAACCGCTTCGGCGGACAGATGTTTCACACGGTCGACGAGGTGCGCGAGGCGCTCTCGATTTCGCCCGGCGTACCCGTGGTCACCACCGACGCCCGCGGTCGTCTGGCGGTTAAAGAGACCGTGCTGAACCTGCTCGACGTCGTGCTGCAACGCGCATTGGCGAAGGCGAAGCCCGGCTCGCTCGTCACCCAATCGCCGGTTCCTAGTCCCGTGTCCTTATCACCACAGTTGTAACTGTTCCCACGTGATCGCGACATCGCTGACGGTTTGCCATGTCAGGCGTCCGCGGCCGCCTGGTCGACGCACTTCAACTCGTTCCGGTCGCAAGCTGCGCGC